>BNUJ01000053.1 GCA_025997275.1 Deferribacterales bacterium | reverse complement strand
ATTATTTGATGTTATCAGTTGTTTCTAACACCAGCGGGTTTATAAACTTTAATGGCACGGGCGATGTGCGCGCACTCAAAGATGCGACTATGACGTTCGTTCAAATGCAACCTCAGCTGGTTGATGACGGCTATGTTTTAGCTGTATATGGCACAGGTATTGACCTTGGTGGCACCTACGATGTGTTTGTGACTAATAATGTTGTTCCTCCCGGTGGTATGTGCGGATATTTATCAATGGAATTTAACGGGGACGTTGCCAATGTGGCTGGTAACACTGGCACAATTGACGTCACCCTTACAGATGCCATGACGGGCGCAACCGAGACTATTACCACAACTTATATATACTCATCAACCAGTGTTATAACAATTGATACAAGTTCGCTTACGTTTAGTAATGGAATTATGGTTAGTGGTAGTCCAGCACCAGCACTAACGTGGACGGTCAATAATGCTGTTAAAGCTGGCGACAAAGTGCTGTTCAATTATTATAATAATGTAAATGTTAGTGACGCCGTAAAAATGGATATTAAACCTGTAGGAGATAGTGCCACACTCGCTTTCAACTCGCTACCGCCACCAGCCCAAGGCTATATACTAATTGACTCTACTAGTAGTGGCGCATTTACGGTTGTTAATATAGTTGATGGTGAATTTGTTACATCAACTGTTAACTGGAATAGAGATTCTAGTAATCCAACTTTTTCAGGCACTGTGGTGTTCGGGAATTTGCTGAAGAGCGATACTCTGCCTACCACCATGTTAAAGGACGTAGCGCAGTTCACAGATTCGGATGGTCGCATGCTCTTAGATAATACTAGAAAGCTGACATTGCTCGGCAACAACAAGACTGCTGATATATATCTGGGTAAGTATAACACAGTGCAGGAGTTGAACGATAAGCTCGCCTATGCGATAGCTATAACACTAGAGATGGGCGACCCCGATGTTGAGCTTAGCAGACTGGCACATCTAGTAACAGCTGCTAGTAGCAATGGTGGTAACGATGCTGTGAAGGGCACTATTGTTATGCAGGGAGCGATGACGGGTCGGAGTTCAGAGATACGTTTTGTAGCGGATGAAGATATTCTTAGGGCGTTAAGCATAGAGCAGATACAGCAATCTAAGGATGATGTTATAGAGATGAAAGTAACAGATGCGCATACGGGGCAGTATGTCAATAGTGATTTGTCTATAGACTTTATGATGAGGGGGGTTATAAAAGGGGTTAATATAAAGCTCAACCCGAATATAACTACCAGTGCGAAGATGGATGCTAATGGCAATATAGCATTTGAGCAGGACGCAGGCTTAAACCCGCAGTATATCCATATAGCGAATAAGGAGACGGGTTCGCAGATAGGTGCGAATGCGGGGCAGTATATAGATATAAGCGTGGGCAGGGTTGATACTGTGGCGTTAGAGATAGATGATGCATATCTAACTACCTTGCCTGATGCACAGAGGGCACTTTTTAAGATAGATGCTGCCATTAAAAATGTAGTGCAGCAGAGGGCGGAGATAGGTTCTCGTATCAACAGGATGGAATATGCGTTGAAATCGTTATCTATCGGACAGCAGAATGTTCTGGCGGCGTCAAGCAGGATAAGGGATATTGATATGGCAAAGGCGAGTGCGGACTTCACGAAGAACCAGATAATGATGAACGCAGCCACATCAATGCTAGCACAAGCTAACCAACTGCCACAAATGGCACTACAGCTGATAAATAGGTAATAATAGTCGTTTAAGCACATGTAAGCACATGCAGAGAGTTTTTCCCTTGACAAGCTGTTCAAAATTTGCTATGCTCTCTACGACGTTACTTTTACAAAAACTAAGCGGTACTAAAACATTTAGACCGACAGGCTTTAGACAAGTCGCTTGAGTGCAAACATCGCACCGAGCGGACGAGTTGGATAGCTTGGCGGTTTTTTTATTATATGTATGAGGGAAACATACAAAGGAGCCTGAACGGAGTTAGGGCATATAGCTTTTGCTCGTTGCTAGCGTTGCACTTTGTCATTGAACTGGGTGCTATGTTTAGTTAGCAAAGAGCGGGTAGTTTTTGTGTCAACATCTCTAGTATTTCTGTGCTACCTGTGCGTGACGGGTAGGGAGTGTGACAGATAGGGGTGGTTTGGTGCGAGGATTGCTAGAATATAACTCTCTCAGGTAGCAGGGCATCTGTCTAGGTGTCTTGCTAGCCGAGTTTTACCTTTGGGGGGTAAAATATGGCTGGCGGTATCAACAACCATGATTAGCACAAACTACTATTGGGTGCAAGCGCAAGCGGGTATAAACAATAATTTGCTTGCTATGGATAAGAGCATTGGGCGGCTGTCAACTGGCAGACGTGTCAATAGTGCAGCTGATGATGCTGTCGCGCTTATGGCTTCGCATAGGCTCACGAGCAATGCAGCAGCATACACTGCCTTGTCTGATAGGGCGCAGGTGATGTCGTCCGCTATGAACACCGCATCTAGCGGGGCAGATTCTATAGTAGGGCTATTACAACAGATGCGTTCATTAGCTGCCAGTGCTAGCGGAGCGAGTGCGCAAGAGCGGGCAAATATACAAACCGAGATAGAGGACTTGCGCAGTCAGATAACAGCTGCGGCGAATGCGGCGTCATTTTTGAACAAATCAATGTTAAACGGCGGCTATGGTGCGGCATGGGGAGCGGCTGCAGGCTATAACGATAGCGTTGCTGCCCTTGTGCGTGGCGGAGCTGCCACAGGCGCATATAAGATAGACTACAATTTAACGGCAGGACATAATGCTATCTACGGCACTAACGCATTAACGGAGAAAAGTCTTTCTGCAGTCACTACATACACGTATCGGCCATTCAGCTGGCAAGGTTACCCCACGCCTGCCCGCCAAGATGCAGAAACCGCGTGGAATGGAGCAAAGGTTGAATTTACAACGGGGCTTACTAATAGGGTTCAGAGCCTGAATGCCCAGCTTGTAGATAGCCAGACTACGCCCAACTCTACACTTATCCCTATTGGTACTCTTGGTGGTTATGGTGGACATATGAATTTTGGAGGTACCGTCGTTCCCGGTGGTTATATAGAAGTCACGTTTAATAATGATAGAGCACTAGGTGATGCGGCTGGAACGACAGATCTTCAATGGGATTGGTTGGATGCTACCACGGGTACTCGCTATACTCATAACTTTGTTAGTAGTACCCCTGGCATTGCTTATTTGGGTGACACGAATATTAGTAATTTCCTACATATGGACATAAATTTGGGTACTAATGCTCAGTGGAGTGCTGGCGACAAGTATTTGTTATATGTAGATGGTTCTTTTGGTGCCTCTGACGAGGTGCTTGTCATAGATACCCCCACTACCACCAACCCTAATGGCACCAATTATGCCTATACTTATGTTAGCTCAGGTGTATGGGCGGACACCGCCTACCTAGCTCAGATGCGTGTAAGGCTGACTGCTGGCAACACTGCTGCAACAGGTGGCTCGGCATGGCTTGTGACGCTGGATGCCGCAGGATTCCACGAGAACAAGATTACGTGGACACCTGCTATGACACTCAATAACATCTATGATGCTACGCCTGTCACCGCCACTACCACAACTATAGGTAGCATTGCTGGGGAGGAGATTACAGCGACCAGCAATACCAAGCTGATGAACGTTTCGCAGCTGAAAGATATACTCGGTGCGTCTTCGTTCCTTACCATAGCAGGCAATAACCGATACACGAACATAGCCGTTGATGGTGAAGATACCATCGCCGACTTTGTGGAGAAACTCCGCAAAGCTATAGCGGACGATTTAGAGATGGGCAAGGTGCCGCCAAACCAGCTAAGTCGCTACCTGTCAGCGGGGGGCACATTGAACGGCGTCTATTTTGGAGCGGGCACAATAATGCTGGCGGGCGCAGCTACCGGCATAAACTCTGAAATATCAATCGGCGGCGATAGCGCATTGTTAGAAGCCATAGGGCTTAAAAAGATGAGAGACTCCGAGCAAGACCTGCTAACTGCTACCGTATTTGATGTCAACAACAATAGGGTGCTTGGCACCACTAAAAGCTACGACGGGGTAATACGCGGGCTAGTGAAAGACGCTGATTTTGCTGTTGATATAGCGGGGTGGACTAAGGCGGTCGTGAACGGCGGCAAGATGAGCTTTGTATCCACTATGGGCGATAAAACTGCCTATATAAACCTAGCCAATAAGACCAGCAGGACAGGCACAGGGCTGGAGCCTTATGTTAAGACCAATATATCATTTGGCAGTTTAACGGCGCAAACATTGGAGCTTGATAAGATAAACGTGCGGACTGAAGCGGGGGCACGGATTGCAGCAGCGCAGGTAGATGAGGCACTTGTGCGGGCAGGTGTAGCAAAAGGGCAATCTAACAGCGGTATGGGGATATTTAATACCGCTAAGGGGCTTACTGAGGTTAACAGAAACATTCTGCTATCAGCAATATCAAATTTAGTTGATGTTGATATAGCAGAGGAACAGGCAAAACTGACTAAAACACAGATGTTGTTAGAAAATGCAACCTCAATACTAATGCAAGCAAATGGAATATCGTCTTATGCCGTTATGATGTTGATGTAAATAGGGAAACTGTCTCCTCCTCCTCCTCCTCTGGGGGTGGGGGGATAAAAAGAGTTCTTGAAAGTGGGGATAATTTTCCTGAATATGGTTATCTGGATGAGTTGATAACCTCGTCAACTTTGTCTATACCGATAGTCAGGTCTTTGTTTCTGAATACTGACATATCTTTGCTGACGGAGGTGACAACCTCTGCATTTAGCACGTCGTAGGTCTCTATCTTGCCGTCAATCCAGCGTTCAAGCAGTCGTTTTAGTTCTATGCTGTCATCTTTGTGTTTCTTCCAAAGCTGATTTGATGCAAAGTGTGACAGGCGTGCCCGTCTGGTGCTGCAATGGTCGCACTCTTCATAGAGTATCACGTCTATGGTTTCTTCAGGGGTGGACAAGTTCACTAGCTTGAAACATAAGCGCCACCTGCTGTGACTGCACAAAGCTCGTTTAATAATGTTGCCATAGATATTCTTAAACACAGGTGTGTCCCCCAATTTAGTCTCTACACCTCCATTATTTGGCTATTCTCACGAGAAGTCAAGCCTTTTTTACAATTTGCTCGGACGAGCGAACTTTTTTGCAAACTTTTGACAAGCTACCTTACGTATGATAACCTGTAACTTGTTCGGACGGACAAATTATAAGGGGGGGTTTTATATGGAAGCTGTTAAACACAGGAAACTAACGCTTGATGAGGAACTAGACTTGGCGGAACGTGCGTTAGACTTGAGAGAGGCGGGCAAGTATGAAGAGGCTACAAAACTTATAAGGCAAATTCCAATGCCTGCACGTATGGCAAAAAACCTTAAAGAGATTCATGGCAAGGATTTTTTAATTAGTAGTGGCTATAATCTAGTGGAGGCTAACGAACGATATGGCACAAACTGGCTCAATCAGTGATAAAATAACTAATGAAATAGCTGATAACGCTATTTTGTTGCACGCTGGCAGGAAAGCACATAGGGACGTGTATATGGTTATGCAAAGAGAGGCGTTGGAACTGCCTGCGCCTATATTTTTATAGTATAATGATAGTGGAGGTGTTTTATGGGTAGCGCAACAGCATTAAGAGTGGAGAGTGCGGACGTATTGCCAGCGGTTGAACCTAGGCGGTATAAATACATCATTAACGGCATTACTAGATACTTCACACGGGAAGAGCTTATTGCTCATCAAGACAAGTTAATGAGGAATAGCGGGGTAAAACTTTCTAGGAAAACCATTGCAAAAATAACCGATGACGTTATTGAAACAACGTTAAAATATGACGGCGACCCACACGGGGACATGCAAGGAAAGCACTATACGTGGGCACACCAATTAGAAGCAGATGGGTTTGCTGACGTGATACACTAATGGCATCTTTTGCTTTTGATATACCCGCTAACATCAACGCCGAATATCCAGAGGCTTATTGGTCGGATAGGGTGCTATACTCCAATGTTATTAAGAATAGCGCGATAGATAGGCTTGTAAAGAACTTGGGACTTGTGATTGAGCACGATGAGGCAACAACACCAGTCTTAAAACGCAATAAAACAATAGTCTTGCCACCGAAAGGCTGTTTTCCTAACGCCTCTAACTACTATCATGCAGTATTGCACGAGGCAACACACCACATGAGCCGTAGATTAGGGCAAGACGACGACCTTTTCAACGCTATTACAAATTATAGCGTTGAAACTAATCAACTTCCTAATCTTTCAATGTTAGTAAGTTGTTTTGACGATTACAAAATGCAGTTTTGTGAACAGGACGAGTTTAAGCAGTTAGGCGTAAATCCCGACACTGCCCTGTCCGTTGCCGCTTTCTATATGAAAGAGGAAGTAAAATGTGAAACCGTTGCACTGGCTATGCTACAGCGGGCGAGCCTGCACCCTGACGAAAACGACATCAGCTATGCAGAGGGTAGTATTGCAACAGCAATGAGGATTTGCAGGTTAGCAGATTTGTCAATAGATAAAGACACTGCGGGCTATAACAGGCTCAATCAAGACATCACAGGGATAATTGAGCACTTGCAAAAAGAGTTTGAAATTGCTAAAAAACAGATTCCTTTCTCTACTGCCAAAAAAACAGCTACGGGAAGAAGATAAACTAATTGCGACAATTGCACGACGGTTTCCCCTGTTTAGGAATTATGACGTGCTCTCATATATTATGCTGTTATGCCCGGAGCCGGAATTGAACCGGCACACCATTGCTGGCGAGGGATTTTAAGTCCCTTGCGTCTACCAATTCCGCCATCCGGGCGGACAATTACATGCAACACCTGCATTCTACACCTAGAAATAAAGCATTGTCAACGAGAAAAAACAAGATACTAGATACTATTTGACAAACATATTTTTTGTATGTAACGTTAGTCCATAATGAACGGCTATATATTTGTAATCGCATTTTACTCCATAGTGATGATTGCGCTGGGCTTTTATTTCTCTAAACGCCGCAACGTTAAAGATGCATCAGGTTTCTTTGTCGCTGGCAGGGGGCTGTCTACCCGCCTGCTGTTCACTACCCTGCTTGCTAGCAATATCGGCGCAGGCTCTACAATAGGACTTGCGGGTATGGCTTACAAATACGGCATATCGGCGTGGTGGTGGATAGGTGCGTCTGGGCTAGGCTCAATATTCCTTGCCTACTGGGTAGGTCCTCGCATATACGCTAAAGCTTGCGAACACGGCTTTTTCACGCTGGGTGATTACTTGGAATATCGCTACTCAAAGCTGTTCCGTGGAACAACTTCACTGATGATGGGTATCGGCACGCTGGCAATATTCGGCGGACAGTTGCTGGGTATTGCATGGATATTACAGACGGTATCGGGACTGTCAAAGACTAGCGGCATACTTATAGGCGCGCTGGTAGTGGTGCTATACAGCATATCAGGCGGGCTTACATCAGCCGCCGCAGTTAATATGTTCCAGATAGCGGTTAAGATGCTCGGTTTTGTATTAGCTGCCGTTGCCGCTTATGTAGCAGTGGGCGGGTTTAGCGGATTAGCGGTTAAGATAGCCGCAGTTGCACCGGTTGATAATGTAATGTTAAGCTGGGACGGGATAGGTTTGACTGTTATTATAGGGTTCTTTTTGATGTTGACGCCATCTTTTTGCATATCGCCGGGGCTGATAGGCAAGGTATATGGGGCAGAGAGCGTTGAAGCGGTCAAACGCGGCACTGCGCTGAATGGCGTTATGCAATGGCTGTTCGGTATGCTCATTGTGTTTATCGGTATGAGTGCTTTTGCTATGGTGCCTACCCTTGCTAATAGGGAGCTTGCACTGCCTACGGCTATTATTGAGCTGATGCCGTTCTGGATAGCGGCTCTTGCTCTAGCGGCTATATTCGCCGCAGAGGTGAGCACGTCAGATGCAATACTCTACATGATAGCGGGTGCATGGGCGAACGATGTCTATAAAGGGTTGATTAACCCAAACATATCCAGCAAGAATTTGTTGATACTAGGGCGTGTGATGATGGCGGTGGGGGGTGCAGTGGCAATCCTCTTTGCGATGGTGTTGCCAAATATTATTGGTGCGTTGACGATATTCTATACGCTAATGTCAGTGAGTTTGGCTGCGCCGCTGTTTTTCGGGCTGTTCACAAAGTCTGCCGACAGCAGGGGGGCACTGCTATCGGCTATAATAGGTGTTGTTGTGACTATTTACTTTCAATTTTTTGCCACCAAACATGGCGTATGGCTCTTAAATGCACAGTCCACAGGAATATTGTTCAGCATAGCATTTATGGCAGTTTGGACACTAATGAGGAAGTTGAGACTACCACGCCCCTGCTGACAAGTTTCTTCCGCTAGTTTCATCTCGCTCCATTGGCACAACGTCTGCAAAATAGCTCAGCGCACATGCATCCGCACTATCAGGTGAATAGCCTAGTGCGCGTTTGAGTTCGTCTTTGCTTGCAATCTTGAATACTCCGTTCTCCCGCACCTCATATTCAATAGCGCACAGCTCGGCATGCAGTTTCCTATCTTGCGGCAGTTTTAAGCCCATAGTTAGCGCACTTTTCAGCCGTTTATACATCTCCGCCCGCCTGTTGAACATCTTCCCGTTCATAGACTTCGCCCCCACATCAGCTGGCAACACCGGTAGCCCCAGCTGTCGCAGTCTGTCATATAGCCCTGCCCCTAGTCCGTTAATCTCTACAAATATCGCATCGGGCTTGCGAGCGGCATCGTGATAATCGCTTGCTATAAAGTCGGCAAAGTTCATCAAATCAGGCGTGCTTTTGCGCACTAATTCGTAAATGATACTATCGCGCCGTTTGGCTATTACGCTCATATCGTCCCCCTGCCGTGCTACGTCTATACCCCATACATCTAGTCTGCCACCTTTGGGCGTGAAACCTCCTCTGTATTGGCTAGTTTCACCCTCCATAGCCATACTCACCAGCTCATAGCCGAAGAGTTCGCAGGTGCCTTCGTCTATAAAATCCCCGTAAATTTCCTGTCGCACAACGCCACCCTCGCCACCTAGTTCTGTCAACATTTCGTCTATCGCCCCCTTGTCAAGATTTGGGTTGTCATAACTGCTAAACTTGAACGCTTGCCAGTTCTTGCGTTTAGCCGCCTGCTTGTATAGCTCGTAAAATAAACCTTTCCCTTTCGGCGTGCCCCCGATAATAGCTACGGAGTTAGGGTTATCTAACATCATCGGTCTAACGGCGTTCTGCCATAGATAGCGATTTTTTAAGATAATTCCCGCCTCGTTCAGCACTATTAAATCGTAGCCGAACCCCTCCCAGTTCTCTGGATTGTCCGCACTGCGGAAGTCGCAGGTGTTGCCTGATATTGTCAATAGCTTTTCAGACACCTTCCACTGCCATAGTTCCTTTGGGATTTTCTTCAGCATCGGCATAAAGTAGCGCGATACGTAGTTGCGGATGTTCTGGTGTATGGTGTCGCCCCATAGGACACTGCCATAAACGCCATCTAGCATACTATGCACTACGTAATACGCCGCCCCTTTGGTAAAGCCAAGCCTGCGCCCTTTTGCTATAAGCCGCACCCTTGCGTTACAATCACAGAATACAGCTCGCTGGGCGGGGCTATAGCTAAAGTCCGAGTTCTGCCGCCTCACGACTCTCCTCTGCGACCTCCTCATTATAGGAATGAACCTCTAGCCATACACTAAGCGCAGCCTCCGATATGCGGTATGTGGGACGTTTCAAATGTTCGTTCAGGTTGATAGCTGGCAAATCCCCCGAACGAATATGCTCCCGCACCCACTTGAACGACACCCCCAACCGAGCCGCTACCATCGGCACAGTCAACATCTTCTCTGGCATAACACCACCCTCCCCTTTTATAATAAATATTCACTATTATATAGTGAATATATACTAGTGTCAACTTTTTTATTCTTTTTTTGTTGCGCTATCAAAATTTAGCAACGCTTGTCTTGATTAGTTGCTATTTTTCCTTAAACTTTCCCTAACAATCTGCCGATAGCGAGTGGCGTTGCATGGAGGCAAAGACTAAAATGGTATAGTTGTAATAGGGGAGAGCCATGCAGATTTATACTAATTCGTTGTCATTTACTGCCAACAGAC
>BNUJ01000052.1 GCA_025997275.1 Deferribacterales bacterium | reverse complement strand
TTCGGTATGTGAGGTCAGACGTGTGCGCTGTCGATCTTGCACTCTTTGCTTGTCGGGTCAGATCCGTGCAGAGTTCTGCGTACTCGGCTTTTTTCTTCGTTGTGTATTTCGGCCGTAGGGAATAGGGTTATTGTCGAGGTGACAGAAGAGCAGAAAAAAAGACAGTTCGCACTACTAGAAGTCTCATTTCGTAATAGAGCAACAAAAGATTTTCTTTATAATTACATAGTAGCGCATTATAAAACCGCAACTTTTGCAATATTCGTTGCTTGTTTCGCTATTCTATTTATTTTTGGACACAGGCTAAAAAATACTATCTCATTAAGGCTTAACTATGTAGTAGGGGCTATACATAGTAGTAAGTTGACAAAAATTGTTGACATTGATGTAGTGGCATCTCTTTCTGGCTTTTACAGGAGTATTCCAAAAGAATATATAAAATCATTTTGGGTAGTGTTTATAGGTGTCAACACGGCTTTTGCTTTCTATCTCTTTTTCTTTTGGGTAGGAAATCACACATGGGATGACTATTTGAATGGATTAAGACTAGGAAGTCCTAGTATTGGCAGACCGTTGCAGTTTCTGCTGACCTACTATTTGCTAGATGGACACATATTGCCGGTCATTAGTCCATTGCTTGCAAATCTATTGATTGCACTTGCGGCTATTATGTGTTGCATATATTGGCGCGTTCCGCGTTCAGTCTCTACGTATTCACTCATTGGGTTGTTATTGGTGCTATCGCCTTTCACGGCTATATCGCTCTACTATACCGAATGTACGCTTTCATACAGTAGAGTATCATTCTCTATGGTGCTAGCACTACTTCTGTCGCAACGCGCAACCACATCTGATAATTCTTATAAGAAGTACTTACTGACAGGTGTCTCCGCTGTATTGATAGCTACATCCGTTATGAGCTACCAAAGTGGCGTGGAGACTCTGATTGCCGTATTTATTGCTAAGGTTATTATTGACGTAATTCGTGACTGGGATGCGACATTTGTTGATTTGAAAAGACTCGTATTATCTCATACTTACTCCCTCACAGCTATTTTGCTGGCAGTAATATGCTATGCGGGCTACTTTAGATACAATAGAGAGCGAATAACCAGCGATATTGTAGAGCCGACTGCCCCTTATCAAATGCTATTGAACTTCTTTGGCATTATGGATAAGAATTTCGGTGTCCTGTTAGGCAGGTACTTTGAGCCATTCTTTACCAGCCATATAATCTCTTTACTGTGCTGGCTTTCTTTAATAGCATTAGTGAGCTGTCTTATTTACGTCTGGAGGAGTACGAGCTTATACAGGGATAAACTATTAAAAACAGGCTTGTTAGCTGTATTAGTCATCTTTTTGTTTGTGTTGTCCAGTATTTCAACGTTGGTAAGCTCTAGGTATATAGGGTATAGGGAATACTATTTCGGCTTGCGGTTTGTCTTTGCCTTTATCCCTGTTCTGGTTTTTGTGCTACCGGTGAAAAAGATTGTTAGGAGTGTTACGGTTGTTTTAGTGGTGTTGCTGGTATGGGCTTATGCTGTTCAAGATGTGTTGATTACCCGAATATGGCACGATGGACTGGCAAGCGAAAAGAATATGTGGTTTGCTGTTAGGGCACGCGTTGAGGCACACCCTAACTTTAATAAAGACGCAAAATACCGCCTAATGGCGGTAGGCACTGGTGGCTACACTGGACATAGGCAATTCTATTACTTTGGGCATGAACCATCAAAGGGAGAGCTAGCAAATGTATATAGCGGTAAGGACGCTAGTTTCTCCAACTTGATAAGCGAACCAATCAGTCTTGGCACTACGGCAGCATTATTGTTCCACTTGGGACCAACCGTTCACATAACGCAGTCCTGCTATTTGACTAATCCGTATGAATCACCCGATTACTGCAAACGGCTAGCGGAAGAGTTGCGCAATGATATTGCTTCAGCCAAGCCCTACCCCGATAAATCGTCTGTGGTAGTGAGTGGGGATAAGATACTTGTGGTAATATCAAAGCCCAAACCATAAAAAGTAGCTAGCATTTCGTCAAGCAATATGTTAGACTGCCATTTGGCTTGTAATGTGGCTTAAATTATTTTTGTAGGAGTTGCTCTAATGAATGTGTTATCTAGGGTTGCTAGCGCCTTTATAGTATCGTTGCTATTGACTGTTTCTTTTGTTGCCTATAAGTGCCAAGACTACAAAGAAGCTATGTTGCGGATAGACCTACAGCCCACAGGCGATGTTAAGGTTGTTTCTGTTATCAGGGAATGGGGCAAAAGAAACTTATTAAGGTATGACGGAGACACTGCCTATATATCCACAGATACGCATAGGAAATGGCGAGTGCCCGGTCCTATCAAAATCAATACCTCTGGTAGCGGACAGCTACGTTTGGTTTTCCAGCCAGCACAACTATTTGGAAAGCCTGTCAATGGGCTAGCGATGCAGTATGCGTCTATTGAGATAAACAACAAGAGTGTTATAGACAAGGAGCTTACCCTTGATAACGGAAAAACGTTAGAATACGTTGTAGACGTTAAGCCTGCGGGGGGGGGGGGGGCACTCCTAGAAATCATTTTTCGTAATAATGCAACGAAAGATTTCTTTTATAACTATATAGTAGCCCGTTATAAGATTACCGTTTTTGCAATATTTGCTACCTGTTTTGCACTTTTGTTTGTTTTTGGATATAAATTAAATAATGCTATCTCTTTGGGGTTTGACTATATAGTAAGGAAAATACATAATAATAAGCTGGCAAAGAAAATTGTTGACATTGATGTAGTGGCATCTCTTTCTGGCTTTTACAGGAGTATTCCGACTGAATATATAAAATCATTTTGGGTAGTGTTTATTGGTGTCAACACGGCTTTTGCTTTCTATCTCTTTTTCTTTTGGGTAGGCAATCACGCGTGGGAACCCTATTTGGACGGATTAGAACTAGGGACTTATTCTTCCGGCAGACCGATACGTTTTCTGCTAACCTACTACTTGCTGGATGGACATATACTGCCAGTTATCAGTCCATTGCTTATACACCTATTGGTTTCACTTGCGGCTATAATGTGCTGTGTGTATTGGCGTATTCCGCGTTCAGTCTCTACATATTCACTCATCGGGCTACTATTTGTGCTATCGCCGTTCACTGCTATATCGCTCTACTATCCCGAAGTTGCACTTTCATTCAGCAGGGCATCATTCTCTATGGTGCTTGCCTTGCTCCTATCGTGGCGCGCCGTCACAGCTGATAGTCCCTGTAGGAAATATTTGTTGACAGGTGTTTCCGCCATACTAATACTTACGTCTGTTATGAGCTATCAAAGTGGAGTGGAGACTCTGATTGTCGTATTTATTGCTAAAGTTATTATTGACGTGATTTGTGACTGGAACGTGACGTTGAATGGCTTAAAAAAACTAGTTTCATCTTATATATATCTATTTATAGCTACTATACTGGCGGCAGTATGCTATGCGGGCTATTTATGGATAACTAGGGAAATGCTAGGAGGTGGCTATACAGACCCGACTGCCCCTTATCAAATGTTGCTAAACTTCTTTGGCATTATGAATAAAAACTTTGGCGTCTTGTTAGGTAGGATTTTTGAGCCATTTTTCACCAGTCACATCACGTCTCTGCTCTGCTGGCTTTCTTTAATCTCATTAGTGAGTTGCCTTGTTTATATCTGGACGAATACAAGCCAGTATAAGAATAAACTAATAAAAACGCTTACGATAGCTGTATTAGTTGTCTTTTTATTCGTCCTGTCCAGTCTCTCAACGTTGATAACTTCTTGGCATATAGGCTATAGGGAATACTATTTCGGCTTGCGATTTGTCTTTGCCTTTATCCCTGTTCTGGTCTTTATGTTGCCAGTGAAAAAGATTGTTAGGAGTGTTACGGTTGTTTTAGTGGTGTTGCTGGTGTGGGCTTATGCTGTTCAAGATGTCCTGATTACCCGAATATGGCACGATGGACTGGCAAGCGAAAAGAATATGTGGTTTGCTGTTAGGGCACGTATTGAGGCACACCCTAACTTTAATAAAGACGCGAAATACCGCCTAATGGCGGTAGGCACTGGTGGCTACACTGGACATAGGCAATTCTATTACTTTGGGCATGAACCATCAAAGGGAGAGCTAGCAAATGTGCGTAGTGGAGGGGATGGCAGTTATTCTAATATGATAAGTGAGCCCATTAACATGGGCACTGTTGCACCATTGTTGTTTCACTTGGGACCAACTGTCCACATAACGCAATCGTGCTTCTTGCCTAATCCGTATGAATCGTCAGGTTACTGCAAACAGCTAGCGGAAGAGTTGCGCAATGATATTGCTTCAGCCAAGCCCTACCCCGATAAATCGTCTGTGGTAGTGAGCGGGGATAAGATACTTGTGGTAATATCAAAGTAACCCCCCCTTGCTTTTTCTTGCTCTTTGTAGCATAATTTCTGTATGTGGACGTTTAAACGGCTGTTTTTTTGCGCACTAGTTGCGCTAGTTGTGGCTTGCAATCAGGCTTTTGAACCTGCTGTGATGTCTGTAGATAGTGCGGGCAAGCTATCTATCCCTGTAGAGTGTCGCGAATACTATGCGCAGGCTGATGGGCAAAAGTTGAACATATATATTGACAGCTTTAGCACCAAACAGGTGCGTGACGTGGTGGTAGATGCCTTTAATTCCTTGGGCACGTTTAATATATTGCCACAGAGCACCAGCAGGATGAGTTCTACTAACAACAGGTTAAATCTAGCTAAGGCGTTGGGAGCAGACTATGTAGTGAGCGGCTCGCAACAGGGTGCAGGCAAAATAACTATTACTATTATAGACGCTACAAGCGGGCAACCTCTAGTGGAAAACAGGGAGATTGTCGTGCAGGTCAAGACTAAAGGCTTGTTTATCGCTAGTGTGGTTGATGAGCAGCAAACAAAAATGGCTCTTGATAGTGCACTTAAGCGGGAACTGCAGTTGCTTATCCCTGTGCGCTCTTATATTATCCAGTTGCGCGGTGGAGGCGGTGCTGCACTTATAAACACAGGTTCAGAGAGTGGCATTGCAGCGGGAATGTTATTTAGACCGCTTGATATAAGTATTGAGGCGGATGTTATCAGCGGTAAGAAGTTTTGCCACCTGACACCGCTACCATTTACTATGAGCGTATCTGACTATGTGAATAAGACAGGGGCTTGGCTAAAAACTGGCACTGGTAACGATAAATTATTGAAAACATTGAAAATCGGCACTATTGTAGAACGTATGCCGAGCAGACAAAACTAAAATGGTGATGAAATGAAGAAAATTATATCAACTTTGCTTTCTCTGTGCTTATCAGGCTATGTGTATTCCGCAGAGCTGGATTATGGCTTTGGTGGCATCCTATGGGGCGATAATATCAGCGGATTGCAAGACCTACAGCTAGTGCGCAGATATAAGAATGGCGTAGAAGCCTATCGCAGGGACAGCGAAATGTTGAGTTTAGACGGAACGCAACTTGATGATGTGCTATACCTGTTTGAGGATGGCATATTCTTTTCGGTACGGCTGGAACACGATGCTGTTGTAGCAATGGCAATCTCTGACGCACTAAATCCAGAGAGCGGAGCAGTGGTAGTAACTGCTTTAGCTGATGACAGGACACACCTAGTAATGACAAATAGCAGACGTATGGCAGCTAGGCTTGCAACTGAAAGGCTTGCAGTGGCTAATGGTTCAACTATAAAGAAAGTTGGCGATATAGGTACAAATATAGATGACGGCTTTGACGGCACTAGGTGGGGGCAATCGGCAGAGGAATTGCATGGTTTAACGCTGGTTAAGACATATCGCAATGGCGTAGTGGCGTATCGCAAGGACAGTGACGAAACCGATACGCTTTATATGTTTATGGACGGCATTTTATTCGCCGTGCAAGCAGACGGGCAGATTGCACAGCAGCTCAACACTGACAGTGCGGATAACGATGTGAACGATGTGCAAGCTATGAAACTGTCAGACGGCAGTGCAATGCTATTGACGGACGGAAAGAAAATGGCTGCTAAACTGGCGGACGAGCGTATCGCTATGCTGGCACTCGCTAAACAGGAAGACGATGAAGAGGGCGATTTGCAACCTGTAAGCTCCAAGCAAGACCTAGCCAGTGGAGATATTGGCAAAGGCGACAGGGGTGGCTGGGAAGATATAGACCTAATGAGCATTGATGTGGATAAAATAGACTTAGACAGGCTATTGAAAGAGCTTAATGCTGATATGAACGCTAATGTTGATATTGATAAACTAACGATTAACCCCGAAGTTAGCAAAAAACAACAACAGGTGGCACCCATAAGCAAACTAACGTCTGTAACGGCTACGGCTTCGCCTAGCATTGCTATTGCGTCTGGAGGCTATATGTTAGATGTGGTAATCAATGGGGAGAGAACACAGATGCTAGCTGGCAGTGAACTTCATATCGCTGTGGGTAGTAATTTCAAGATAGGCAGCGTTATGCTGAACGGTAGAACGACTAACTTCACAGCTAATCTAAAGGGTTGGGTGCCGACAGGCGTGCATAATAGAGGCGATGACAGAGGGCAAGACATTAGAATTTCGCCTAGTGCAATGTTGACGCGATACGCCGCGGATGCAAACAATCGTAAATACCCGATAACTGCAAAGGTAGATGGCGCCGACAAGGTAATAGCTTACATAGTCATAGACTAAATATGCCCGTAGAGATGATGAAAGCATATAAAGTTCCTGCAAGCGTCAAGCCGTTAGATTATTTTTGCAATGAAATAAGCAAATTTGACTCACCTCGCACAATTGTGGTGGTGCCTACCGCCCGTAACCGCGACATACTTGTTGGCATGAAAGCGTGGGAACTGAGCGTACAAACGATTAAAGATTTTAGAGCAGACGTTGCCGTTCATAATGGCGTGGTGTTGCCGAAGGAACTTCGTGCATACTATCTGTATCAGGCTGCCAAATCTGACGGACTTTCTAGCACTGACCTAACCTGTTTAATGAAGTCGGGTGCATCTAAAACTATGGAAAACTACATCGCATTTGTTCAACGTTCAGATGCGCTACTGCCGTTTTATAGGGAACTATGCGAGGAGCGAGTGGACTTTGATAGACTTGCATTAGTCAGCTTATATGATGACTACGGTGAGCAGATACAGGTATTGGAAAAACTCTGGAAACTATATTTAGATAAGATACATACACTTGGCTATGTTGATGCACAGGAGTGTTGCTACCTAGAAACGCCTGTTTATGGCGAATATATAAACAGATTTGATAAATATATCTTCCTGATAAGTGGTTTTTTGACTAACTTTGAGTTCCAACAGCTTAAATCGCTTAAAGACGTTGTTTTATACTTTAACTACATAGGCTCAAGCCACCCGCAGGCGGAGCAACTCATGAAACATTTTGATATTAGCATTGAAACGGCGGACGATGAGACTGTTGCTCACTATCCACCGGTGAATATCGCTCCGTGTAAGTCGCGTCTTGCGCAGTTTGACTATATCACACGAGAGGTTCGACGGCTGCATAATGTTGAAAAAGTCCCTTATGAGGACATTGCAGTTGTGGTGACCGATAAGCAGATGAACGATTTATTTGTGTTCTCAGACCGATATAAACTATTCCGCTTGTCTGAGGGGCGGGCGTTATCAACATATTCATTTTTTGAGCTTTTAGAGTGCCTGTTGCAGCTAATAACTGAAAGCGTGCGATATAAAGACAAACTGCACATTCGTGAACTAGAAATGGTGCTGGTTCACGGTGTATTCGGTTCTCAAACTGACCTAGAACAGCTAGACAGGGACAAGCAGGAGGGTAGACTCGCTGTGTCAGCTAGCGGATATAAAAACATCTACGAACTAATAAAGCCATTTATAACGCCACAGCTTACATTTATAGATGCTATAGACAGGTTGAAAACGCTGTTAAATAGAATAGAAAACAATTTCCAAACGGAATCAAAAGCTATGAAACAGGCTGTGCAGGAGCTTGATAGCGCGCGACTATATTACAGCAAGATAGAGGACGAACTGTCAACTATAGACGTAGTGCGTTATATTGTAGGCACTCTGCGTTCTGTGGTCGTCCGAACAAAGAATGTGAAAGGGAAAGTTATTGTTATGGGGTTGCTTGAAAGTCGCAATATGGATTATAAATATCTATTCCTACCTGATATGTCTAGCGATGTGTTCCCAACAGGACAGGATAAAGACCTATTTATGAACACTGGACTACGGCGCGAACTGGGACTACCTACCTTTGCCGATAGACAGGAATTGCGAAAAGGCTATCTATACCAGCTCATCTCGCGGGCGGAGCAGATATATGTTACCTATACCGATTCTGAAGAGACGCTCCCTTCGCCGTTCATTGACGAATTGCTTGCTAAAACAGCTGTTGAAGCTGGTAGGGGCGCGAAAAAACGTGTTTATAACCCCGCTAAATACATTGTGTTGCCAACTGCCCATAATAGATGGAATGTAGTGGTTGACAAGTCCGTTAGACTGGGGCTAGCAGAGAAACGGAACTTCAAATATTCCCCCACATCAATCAACACGTTAAAGATGTGTGAGCTAAAGTTCTTTTACCAGTATATAGGTGGTTTGAGTGGCAAAGCAGAGCTGGTGGAGGATGCCCGTGCTGACAAGCTAGGTAGTTGCATGCATAAGACTTTTGAACGGTTGCATAACCATAAACCTCCAATCCCCCCTAGCGAGGATAATTTAAGGCGACTATTTAATGAGGAAATAAAGAAGTTGGATTATTTTGCGAGTAATCCCGTTGGACGCTACGAGGCAGCCGCTACGTTGGAGCTATTTACCGATATTGCTACCGCTAACGAGGCGCATTTACGTGAATATTGGCAGGTTGTTGAGGTAGAGGCTAAACGTAGTATAAATATAGCAGGGGTTAAAATATCGGGCAGGGTTGATAGGATAGACCACAACAGCCGCACAGGTGGCTATGCCATAATTGACTATAAATATAAGAATGCTGACAAACTGGAAAAGGAAGCAGTGAGCGAGTTTGACGATAAGGCGGACTTGCAGCTACCTATATACGCCTTGATGTTAAAGGGCGAGGGCAAACAGGTTGAAAAGATGGACTGGTTCGCATTACAGCGCGGGGCGCGCCTTGTGAGTGCTTATGGTGACGCTGAATATAAATATAGCCTCAACGACTACTTGAATAAGTTTAAGGAGAGCTTGACAGGCTTTATTGAAAGCTGGTTGCAAGCTGATGCCCCCTTGCAAAGAGCTAAGGACGAAAACGTGTGCAGGTATTGCCCCTACGAACTATTCTGCACTGGGGAGGGGGACTCCGATGAGTAGCCCTATTGACACTAACCGCAATGTAGCACTGGTGGCATCCGCTGGCACGGGCAAGACCTATAATCTAGCTTTGCGGGCAATAGTCGCTATGTTGCGCTATTCTAGCGATGTGCCACTACAGAATATCAAGGGGGAGGAGAGCGGCACATTCAGGACAGCTACACTGGGCAAGATACTCTGCATTACCTTTACACGTAAAGCTACGGCGGAAATGTCAGAACGTATCCATAGCAACCTTGCAAAGTTTGCTGATGGACAATTTGGAGAAAACGATAGTGAATATAAGGCTGTGGCTGATGTCTTGGGCATAGCCGACCCTGCCAAGCTAGCAACACGTGCAAAACGTGCACAGGATGCACTATACAATGACCCCAGTCGCCTGCAAGTATGCACCATAGACAGCTTTGTCAATACTATCTTGCGCCTATTTCCGTTTGAATCAGGCGTATCGCCCGCATTCCAGATAGTAGGTGATGAGCGAATAAAGGCTATAAAGAGGGAAGTTTTTAACGAGGCTTTCAATGCGTTTAACAACGCCAGCTATGAGCAGTTATTTAACGACTACATCGCTTGGCAGGGGCTATTGCCCGTTAAGTTTATAGAGGATGTCCGCAGTGCCGTTATAAACCACGCACTAGACTGGGCTGTGACGCTACGTGGCGAGCTGGAACGGGCTAGAAAATTTGTCAATATTGACACGTTACGGCAGGCACTAGATGAGGCTTTGGCTTGCGATAGACAAATTCGTGCACTAATAGGGAAAATGCTTGAACTTCTGACAAAGATAGATGCAATTGGCGAACGCAAACTCAACAGAACGTTTAGAAAAGGTGCTATGAACGACTTGCAAGAATTGGCAGATGGGAAAGGGGTTGTCTCTCTGGCTACCTCGCGCATTTCCAAATGGTTAAGCCCCACAGCTAAGCCACTCACAGGTAAAGACGACATACCAGATAGCTACACTAGGCTTGCTAATGACCCTGACACCATTATGCGGTAGTTATCCGCCAGTTCATGCTCGTCAATCATCTGCCTAGTGCTATATTCCGCCACAACGTTGCTAAAATGTTCGGGGTCGCTCCCACGAAACCTATATATGGTCTGCTTGGGGTCGCCTAC
>BNUJ01000051.1 GCA_025997275.1 Deferribacterales bacterium | reverse complement strand
ATGCCATAACAAGCTAGAGGAAACTATTAAAGCCGACAATATAACCGATTTTGTCATAGTCGCACGGCTAGCACTGCATACTTATGGTTTGACAGATTATGAGGCTCAGCTAAAGGATGATAATGGGCAGGAGCTAATATACATTACCGATAGCGGGCTAATAGGACTACCTGCGCTTGAATATGGGCTAAAATACACAATTGACCTTGTTAAAAAAGAACATCCAAACGCTAGAATATGGATACAAACGGCACCAGAAATGAACTTTGACGTAGGCGACATAGTCTATCGCAAAGGGCTTAAAGGTGAGGCTAAAATGGACAGGAAAATATACGACGACAGGCAAAGCGGGCTAATATCAGCCTTAAAACGTTTTGACGTTCGCTTAATATTGCCAGCAGAGCGTATCTGCGATGCCAAATACTGCTATGCTGTGCTAGATGACGTGGCGATGTATATGGATACTAACCATATAACACTTGATGGACATATTAAACTACGGGAACTATACGAACCCATATTTGCTAATCACTAGCACTTGCAATTTATCTAAAAATCTATATAATCCTGCCTTATGAGCTATCGTGCTGATATAGATGGGTTGAGGGCATTTGCTGTTATCTCTATAATGCTTTTTCATTTAGATTTCACCAAGTTCTTTGGTGGTGGTTACGCTGGTGTGGATATATTCTATGTAATATCAGGGTTTTTAATCACTAGTATTATATATAGTGAGATGACTGGCAACGTTCAAAAATCAAACACTGTTATGACGGGGGGGGGGGCAGCGCTCATTAGCTAACTCTGAAGCTACGTCACACCTTGCAGGCGAAGAATATTTTCTCCCATGCGCCAGTGGGATTAAAAAATCAGGCGGGGGGTTTAGTTTTCTAAAATTTTACGAACGTAGGGTTAGGCGTATAATCCCGCCACTGGTCTTTATGGCGTTAGCGTCAACTATAGCTGCGTTTTGTCTGTTCACTATGGTGTATGCGCCTAGCTATTTTGATTCCTTAAAATATGTTTTTTCGTTCACAGCTAACATATTCTTTTGGAAAGATGCTGGCAACTACTGGTCAACGCCAGCAGTTACAAAACCATTGCTACATACGTGGTCTTTAGGAGTAGAGGAGCAGTTTTATATACTATTTCCACTAGTATTATTCCTATTGGTTAAATACCTGAATAAACACGTATTGAAAGCTTTGGTTATTCTGTGGGTTATATCCTTTGCGTTGAATGTTCATCTTATTTTTAAGCACCAACCGCTAGTATTTTATATGCTACCCTTTAGGGCGTGGGAGCTACTGACAGGAAGTATTTTAGCTATCTATCAAGCTAAATACCCTTCTTCCGCAAGAGCATATTCTTTTCTCCCACTCCCATTGCGGGCATCGACGGATGCAGGGGGGTTAAGGGTATGGGGTAATGTAGCGGGCATAGCAGGCTTACTTCTAATTTGCATCAGCGTTGTGTGGTTGGACTATGCTAGGAAAAGCCATTTTCCGGGCACTCTTGCGCTTATGCCTGTAATGGGTGCGTTTTTATGCATATCCGCTGAGGGCAGTGGCGTAGCGGGTAGGCTCTTATCTTGGAAACCATTTGTTCATATTGGCAAACTCTCATACTCAATGTATCTATGGCACTGGCCTCTAATGGTGTTTTGGAAATATCAGACTGATGAAACTGATTTAAGCCTTAAGGGTGTATTTATAGTTGTCTTGCTGACATATATCTTGTCTGTGTTATCATACAGGTTTGTGGAACAACCTGTAAGGCATAGGCAAGTGCTTGCAAATCGCAAATTCATGTTCACTACGGCTACGATGATTTGTTGTGCTATAATTGCCGCAAGTATTGCTTGGCAGACGCATAACAAGCTGCTTTTGCCTTTAGAATTTGGATATATGCCAGAGAGAATGGACTATATGAAAAGATGTGTTGAAAGAGATGTCCTTGAGTCTAAAGAAAATAAAAGTGATGAACCTATTGTGCTGATAACAGGCGATAGCTATGCTGAAACTCAGTTTCCGCTTTGGGAAAAGTTATCTCGTGGGAGTGGCAAAAGGATTGACTTTTTTATGTGCTTTGGAGCTATCCCTGGTATGCGCCTAGAAGATTCAAGGCTTTCTATAAATCAAGATAGATGCATGCATCTATTGGAGCAAGCTGTTAGAGAGGACAATATAGCGGACTTTGTGATAACCTTAAAACTTGCAACGCGACTTATTGGTTGGACAGCCTATGAAAGAAATACTCATCCCGATGAAACGGAGTATTATTACATAACAGAAAACGAACTTAAAGGTTTAAGTGCACTAGAGAATGGATTAGAACAAACCATTAAACTTGTGAAACAATATCATAAGGGTGCTAGGGTTTGGTTGCAAATGCAGCCTCCAGAGTTTCCATTTAACGTGTCTGACCACGCCGATAAGAATAAAGACACTAAAATGCTACGAAAAAACTATAATGAGCGTGTAAAGCCTATTATAGAAATATTAAATAAGTTTGGGGAAAATTTGCACCTAATAGACCTAGCCTCACGTCTATGTGACGACACGTATTGCTACGGCGTTATAGACGGAACGGTGATGTATATAGACCATGACCACATATCACCAGAGGGTGGGCTTAAATTGATAGAGCTATACGAACCTATATTTGCTAATCACTAGCACTTGCAATCTGTCTAAAAACCACCTATAATTCACCTCAATAGTTTTGTGGGGTGTTATTATGCTTGATATAAAGACTATCATCTCTGACAGAGACACTGTTCAGCGCAAATGTAATGAGCGCGGGGCAGATATTGATTTAGATGCTATCATTAGCCTAGACACCGAACGCAAAAGCGTCTTGCAAGAGGTAGAAGAGCTTCGTCGCAAACGCAATGAGCTATCCAAAAAGGTGGGCGAGCTTAAACGCAATGGGGAGGATGCCCAGAGCTTAATGAATGAAGTTAATAGCCTAGCCGCCCGCACTGACGAACTAACGCAAAGGCAAAATGATATAGAGACAAAGTTGCAATCTGCAATGCTTGTAATACCAAACCTAATAGACGACTCCGTGCCGAGCGGCAAAGACGAAAATGACAACCCTGTGTATCGCACGGTGGGCGAACCTACGCAATTTTCATTCAAGCCAAAAGCTCACTGGGATATAGGCACAGAGCTGGGGATACTAGACTTTGAACGTGGCACAAAGGTGGTAAAAGCTAGATTTACGATGTTAGTCGGCTTGGGTGCTAGGCTTGAGCGTGCACTGATAAACTTTATGATGGACTTGCACGCATCTAGGGGCTACAAAGAAACTATGCCCCCGCAAATGCTGAACCCTGCCGCTATGACGGGCACAGGACAGCTACCGAAGTTCCAAGAGGAGGCTTTCTGGTGTGAGCGGGACGACCTATACCTATCCCCTACTGCCGAAGTGCCTGTTACTAATATGTATGCAGGCGAAATTTTGCCTGAAAGTGCATTGCCTATTAAATACACAGCATATTCTGCTTGTTTCAGACGTGAAGCGGGTAGCTACGGCAAGGACGTGCGTGGACTTATCCGCCAGCACCAGTTTAACAAAGTAGAGCTTGTGAAGTTCGCTACACCAGAGACATCTATGGACGAGCTTGAGGATATGCTACTAGAGGCAGAAGAGGTGCTGAAACGGCTGAAAATACCATATAGGGTGATAACGCTCTGTTCGGGAGATATAGGCTTCTCTGCCACTAAAACCTATGACATTGAGGTGTGGCTACCTGGGCAGAATGCCTATAGGGAAATATCAAGCTGTAGTAATTGCAAGGATTTTCAGGCGCGCAGGGCAAATATCCGCTATAAAGATAAAAACGGCAAACCAGCATTCGTCCATACACTAAACGGCTCAGGGCTTGCTGTGGGCAGAACATTGGTTGCCGTGCTGGAAAACTATCAACAGGAAGACGGTTCGGTGCTAATCCCCGATATCTTAGTGCCGTATATGGGCGGGGTAGCTAAGATTACCGTTCTTTAGAGAATATCCAGCTAATGCCATCTATAAAGGGCGCACGTTTTGTGTAGCCGTGACGACGCAATGTATCTAAAACAAAAACATCTTTCTGCCTTGGAGAAAGAAAAACGATAATACTTTTATCGGACTTTACGTGTTCTAATGCTCTATTGAACGCTGTTTCGCTAGATTCTATATTTATAGATTCACGCAAGTTCATAGCGACTAGCACCCCCACATTCGCAGCAGACACGCCGCCAATAGCGGGCATATCCCTATATGCTTCAGCAATTTTTGCATAGTTAGTGGTGGGAAGTTCGAATCCCGGGTGCATACATATCTTTTCAGGTGCCACTCTATTAAAAAAGCTAATAAAAGAAAGCATCAATATAATGCTAGCAAGCATTTTACGCGTCAAGAGACGAGTAGCCACCATACCAATAAGTTCGTTTATAAACAGAACAAGTAACAGAACCATTGGAGAAATCATTGCTACTAGATGCCACATAGAGGGGTAACGCAGGAATGCCTCAGAGCACTCATAAGCTAATATATAGACAACTATAGCTGTTGCTATACTTGCATACAGCAACACGGAACTCGTTTGTGGCGACGTATTCTTTTCACAATTATCAGAATTAGGATAGATAGGTTTAATATACAATCTAACATTATTGTAGTATAGGATGCCCATAATCGCCACTGTCAGTAAGTACCAGTTTATTATCCCTCCAAAAAGGTTGTTATTAAGCAGTACTAGCGATTGTAATAACATTTTTAAGAACAAGCTAACGCTCATTGGCTCTAAATCGGCGGGCGGAGCGTACCTTGCGTCAAAAATCGGATGTACAATAAAAATTAGATACATAATACCCGCAACTACTATAGCAGTTGCGCACTTGGCAATCTCTATAAAACGCTTATTCTTAAACAGCCAAAGGACAGGCACAAAGGATATAGCAACAAGCCACACTCCGACAGAGTTATGCGCATCAACTCCTAGAAACGTGCATATCGCCAATAGTATATACACTTTATTCGTTAGTTTCGGTTGAGTTAGTATTTCTAGCACCAAATACACCGACAGCATGCAAAAGAAAGACACAAGTGTATATGAACGTGCCCATAGAGGCGTATATATAGCCGCACTGGATGCATAAAAAATAAGTGGCAACAATGCTAACTTGCCCGACAGGAAACGTCTCGAAATGGCGTATAGTAGAACACAAATACATATATAATAGGGAACGTTAAGGAGCACTCCAATCCAGAAACTAAACGTATTTGGAAACAACATTGAGACTAGGTGAAGTTGAATATAATGAGTTGGGGAGTGGATTAGCCATCTGCTCCTTAGTTTATTCAGATGAGCTAACCCCTCATCGGACTGTGCGGTCATAGCCTCAATTACATTCTGCTGTGAATACCAAACACTGCCGTCACTGCAATTTTTACATTTGCTAATATCAACTGTTGGACTAAGGATTATTTCAACACGAGCACTATTGGCTGCCATAATACTGCCCATCTCTTCGCCTATAGCTCCTACAGCTTGGTTTCTATAGTAGGCTACAAACATCAGTTGAACGGCAATTATTATGATACATAAAGCCCAGTTCCTAGCTAATAGCCACCTGTGCAGTCCTTTGTAAAAGCAACACCAAGATATAGCTAACGCAAAGATTGAGAGCATGATAAACGGGGCAATGAAACTATTAGGCAACACGGGGTATTTACTCAAATACACTCGTTCAAGTTCCATAGAAAAGCCTGCGTTCCCATTCCATGTTGTTATCGTAAATTGTCTAGGAACACTGCCTTGTATGAGCTTTGACGAATTAAAGCCATCTTTTAATAAACTAAACGTTTTATTCACTGCTTTTCCTGACTTGTCTGTAAAAGACAGCCACGTTCCTTTATGACCGCCGTTGGTAGTATTAAGCCTAGAGATGAGCAATGACACTCGCTTGTAGTCCTTTGATGTTCTATTGCCTAAATCAACGATTATACTTGATTTATCAGATGTATCGCTACGCAAAACATTTTTGTCCACGCCGACTACACTGAAGTTGTCTAAGTTTTTATATAGTTCTTGCTGTGATATTTCTAGGTGCTTCTGCCACTTCAGAGGGACTGCATCTGTTCTGCCTACATAGACGAATGATAGAAGTGCATAGATGCAAACAATGACTACTAGTGATATGAAAATGAAGAGTAAATGTCTAAACTTGTTGACGTTAAAACTATGCATAGACAGCTACCTCCACAGAGGCAACTGCCCAAGACCCGCACGAGCATTGATTATGCGGGGGGGGGGGGGGTTGAGATACTTATTGTTATTGTGTTTTCAGACTTCATAAACGCTCCTCCTTTATAAACGCTCATCAGCTGTTCTTGCTCGTTCCCAGTGCCAAGTGTCCTTTACCATATCAGTCAGCGTTCTTGTGGCTTGCCAGCCAAGCTCATGCTGGGCTTTGCTTGGGTCGCAATATGACACAGGCACATCGCCAGCGCGTCTTGCAACAACCTTATATGGTAGTTGAACACCCGTTATATTTATAAATGTATTAACAATTTCTAGGACAGAGTAGCCTTTGCCCGTTCCCAAGTTCCATGTATGTGCCCCCGTTTTATTTGCGATATAGTTAAGTGCCGCAATATGTCCCTCAGCTAGGTCGCAGACGTGAATATAGTCTCTAATGCCTGTGCCATCAGGGGTTGAATAATCGCCACCGAAGACTGATAGCTCTTTCAATTCACCCGATGCAACCTTTGCCACGTAAGGCATCAAATTATTAGGTATCCCTACTGGATTTTCGCCGATTTTGCCGCTCTCATGCGCCCCTATGGGGTTAAAATAGCGCAGAATAGCGATATGCCAGCTGTTATCAGCCCTATATAAATCTTGTAATATGTTTTCTATCATAATCTTAGTCTGTCCATACGGGTTAGTTGCCGCAGAGACAGGCGCATCTTCTCTGTATGGCAGACCAGAGTCGCCATAGACCACCGCACTGGAGCTAAACACAAAACTCTTTACCCCGTAGTGCGACATAGTCTCTAGTAGGTTGATTGCACCATATACATTATTATCGTAATATTCAAGCGGTTTTTGGATACTCTCCCCAACTGCTTTCAGAGCAGCAAAATGAATAACCGCATCAATCTTATCCTCTTCAAATATTTTTGATAGAGAAGCTCGCACGTCTGTAGTATATAGTTTAATAGGCTTGTCTGACAGCTCTTCAAGTCGTTTATGGACACTTATATCGCAATTAGATAGATTATCAGCGATAGTAACATCAAAGCCCGATTTGAGCAGGCACAACACCGCATGAGAGCCAATATAGCCCAGTCCGCCAGTCACCAATACATTCATATTACTAGGTTAGCATAATTGACAGCAATAGTCAAATTATATACAATAGCGAGTATTATGGCTATCGGCGTATTTGATTCAGGTGTCGGCGGGTTGACTATATACGGGGAATTAAGCAAAGCATTCCCCGCTGCTGATATATTCTACCTCGGAGATTGTGCGCGAGCACCCTACGGCAACAACTCCAGTGAGGTGATTACCAAATATGCCCTTGAAGATGCCTCATATCTGCTAAAAACATACCGCGTCAGTGCACTGGTAGTCGCCTGCAATACCATATCGGTCTGTGCTATACCTGCCCTAGAACAAGCGTTCAGCATACCCGTATTAGGGGTAGTTCAGGCTAGCGTGGAGAGTGGGCTTGCAATGACCAAAAATAAAAAGCTCGGTGTTATCGCCACCCGTGCCACTGTGTCAAGCGGAGCATACACCAGCGCAATAGCCGCTTATGACCCTCGCGTGCAGATTTGGCAAAAGGCGTGCCCTCTGTTAGTATCGCTGGCAGAAGAGGGGGTGTGGACAGGCGAACTGCCACGTATAACAGCTAAAATGTATATAGATGAGCTGGCTGAGCGGGGTATAGATACGCTAATACTAGGTTGCACGCACTTTCCGCTACTTGCCGATGTGATTGCGGGGGCTTTCCCCGCTATTCAGCTAGCTGACGGCACATATTCAATGGTCAAGCGGGTGCAGGCACTAATGCCCGCTAGGGAGAGTGGCAAACGCGAGGTGTGCATCACGGGCACGCCGACATCGCTAGACATCGTCAAACAGATATTGCCCGCTGGCACACCAACAAAGCTGATTAAACTATAACGAGATACTATCACCCTTTAGAGAATATCCAGCTCATTCCACCTATGAATGGCACTCGTTTTGTGTAGCCGTGCTGTTGCATAGTGTCAAAGACAGCTTGAACATCATCCTCGGATATTATTTTCCTTAGCAGACTTGCTAATTCTGTATTAGTAATATCATGTGGCACGTAGACAATAACCTGTCTATCGTCTTTAATGTCATTCAACGCCTTATTTAATGATTCCTTCATACGTGAGCCAATATCGGCAGGTATAATCATCGTTTGACGCAGATGCATATCAACATCGGGTTGAAATATGTGCTCTATAGCAATAGCAGGAGTATCCTTGTAAGAACTACTAATGGATGCATAGTCTGGAGTAGCTCTCCATACGTCAATTACGTCAATGCCATTGAAACTATAAGGGTCATACACAACGTAGCAATAACGCCACGATATGGTAAATATCACAACAATAACAGCTAGCGTTCTTTTCCATAGTATTGCATTACCAACTACACTAGCAAACAATTCTTTTGAGATGACCACTAACAATAGAACCATTGCTGGCATAATAGGGAAGAAATGATAAGTATGCACCCAATGAACAGGAGGAGCGAATTTTGCATCGGTAAGTAATGTTAGGGAGATGCCAAGCGCAATCGCAACACACTTGAGGGTTGTGCTCCTAGAGGTATTCACTGGTTTGCCACAAAATTTAACTTGGTATATACAGATGCAAGCAAATATTGCCACAATCAATAACCAATATATCAATATCCCGCCAAACAGGTCATTATTGATAACATAAGAACTAATGAATAAACGCTCAAAAAACCGATTGGTGGACATATTCATACTTGTTCTGCCAAGGAAATCAAGAAATGGTCCCGTGATAAACAGGTAATACATCACAAACCCAGCCACCAACGAGATGGCACATTTAATAATATCTTGAAATCGTTTTTGTCTGAATAGATGTATTAGCGGTATGATGGATATGCCAGCAAGCCATACTGGGATATAGACATAAGAATCAAAACCTAAAAAGAACACAAACGCTAATAGCACATAAAACCGCTTTGATAGGCTGGGTTTGTCAAGTAGAGCAAGAGCGATATATAGTAGCAACATAAAGAAAAAAGCGGGCAACATCGTTGGACGAGCCATTAAAATCATGCTGATAGCTGCATTACTAAAACCATAAAAGAGTAGTGGCAACAAAGCCAGCTTGCCCGACAGGAAACGCCTAGAAACAAGGTATAGGATAAATGCTGTGGCTACAAAATACAGCATATTCAACGATGTTGCAATCCACAAACTAAACCTGCCCATAAAAAATATTGCCGATGTCAGATGAAGCAATATGAAGTTCGTAATGGAGTATAATGAATCTCTGCTACGTAATTGATTTAAGTGCGCTAACCCTTCATCAGATTGGGCAGAAAGCTGCCTCTCAAAGTCATAGCCAGAATACCATTTTCCAAACTCTGGTTTTTGCAGCTTCTCAAAAGGCGTGTTAGTATCTAAACCCATATCCGAGCCTGAAATGTTAGCAAACATATACATAGGCATATCTTCCCATGTAAATGTTTTACACTGCTCTCTATTATAGGCGAACACAAGCAACTGAGCTAATACTATTATAACAGCCAACGCCCAGTTTCTAGCGAGTAACCAGTTATGTAGCCCCTTATATACACAGCACCAAACTATTAGCACCGCAAAGAGTGCAAGTGTGATAAATGGTGCAATAAAGCTATTTGGTAGCACAGGATACTTACTTAGATAAGCCCGCTCTAGTTCCATAGAAAAGCCACGTCCAACGTCACTAGAAAATACGTTGAATTGTGCGGGGATACCACCCTTGATTAGCTTTGATGAATTAAAGCCATTTTGCAGTCTAGTTAGTGTTCTAGCCTGTTCTTTGCCTGTTCTATCAGTGTATTGCAACCACCAACCTTTCGGATAGTAGTTAGTAGTGTTTAGTCTAGCAACAACTAATGATAATCTAACATAGTCCTTTGCTCCTCTATCTCCTACATCAACCCTTATAGTTGCGTTATCAGAATTACTCCTGATAACGTTCCTGTCAACACCAACTATGCTGAAGTTATCTAGGTTACTGTATAGCTCTTTCTGTGATATTTCTAAATGTTTCTGCCATTTCAAGGGCACTGCATCCGTTCTGCCTACATAGACAAAGGACAATAATGCATAGATACAGAAAATGGATACTAACGATATAAAGACGAAGAATAGATGTCTAAACCGATTAAAGAAAGTATTGACGTTAAAACTATGCATAAACAGCTACCTCCACAGAGGCAACTGCCAAAAATCCGCACGAGCA
>BNUJ01000050.1 GCA_025997275.1 Deferribacterales bacterium | reverse complement strand
GCATAGCAATAGCCAATATAAACATCTAACGGCAATTTGTCTAACAAACGTTTAATAATAGTATGGTGCGGAGAACCGCTACCCATACGCTCATACATTGGGGCAGTTTGCTTGCTCCTTAGCTTTGCTATGATTTTTGCTAATATTCGCTGCGGTAGCTCGCCTATACCGAAGTTGATAAGTGCCCTGTCTGACAAAAGTCTAGTTAAAAACGGTTCTATAGCTTCTATGTTTTCGGGTCCGCCCATGCCCAGCGCAAGTAGCGCATTCATTATGCATGCTCCGTTACAATATCTACTAACAGCTTAACATTTTCCACCGGAGTCTGTGGCATAATCCCATGCCCTAGGTTGAATATATGTGCTGGTAGCCGTCGTCCCTCATCTACTATACTTTTAGCCAATTTTGTTATAGTCTCTTTATCGGTAAATAGCATAGCAGGGTCAAGATTGCCTTGCAGACAAAACTTCCCATCCAATAGTTCATTTGCTTGCGTCAAGCTCACCCCCCAGTCAACACCTATTGCAGAACATTTTAATGACCGAAAGGCATTAAAGAACGATGACGCCCCCTTTGCAAAATATATTATATGCGCCCCTTTAATAGAGTTTGTCAGCTCTGCAACATAAGGTAGCACGTATTCGCAGTATTCCGCGGGCGATAGCACCCCTGCCCACGTATCAAACAGCTGCACAACAGGGCAACCCGCATCAACTTGAACCTGTAAATAATTATATGTAGCGACAGTTAACTTCTCCATAAGTGCGCCATACACTTTTGGCATAGAGTGCATAAGTCGTTTAAGTTGTAAGAAATCTTTGCTCCCACCACCCTCAACCAGATAGCTGGCAAGTGTGAAAGGAGCACCCGAAAAGCCTATCAGTGGCACATTTAATGTTCTTGTTAAATCCTTTATAGTCTCATATACGAATGCAACACTAGACTTCATCTCTGGCACGTTTAAGTTATCAACATCAGTGCTAGTCCGGATAGGGTTATGGATAACAGGTGCAGGATTAAATGATAGTTTCGCTCCCATAGCTTCAACAGGCACTAGAATATCAGAAAATAATATAGCCGCATCAACGCCCAACCGAGCTACTGGTTGCCTAGTAGCCTCAGCCGCTAGTGCTGGGCTTTTGCACATCTCTAGGAATGTATGCTTGGAGCGTAATTCACGGTATTCTGACAAATATCTGCCCGCCTGACGCATTAGCCAGATAGGGGGGCGTTCACAGCTACCACCCTCAAGCATTCTCAAAAGCAAGTCGTTATACTTTGCCATTATTCACACCTAATGCCAGTTTATTTATCATATCCGCTTGATAAGCTGCACCAAAACCATTATCAATATTTACCACACTTACACCCGCCGCACACGAACAGAGCATTGAAAGCAACGTCGTTATCCCGTGCAAGTTTGCTCCATAGCCGACAGACGTAGGCACTGCTATGACGGGCACTTTCACAAGTCCACTAATTACAGACGGGAGAGCACCCTCCATACCAGCAATAGCTATTATGCAGTTAGCTTTATTCAGCGCGTCCCGCCTAGCGAGCAATCTATGAATACCCGCCACACCAACATCGTATAATCGCTCCGCACGGCTACCGAATACCTCTAATATTAAAGCCGCTTCTTCTGCAACTGGTATATCTGCTGTGCCACCAGTGACTACCACGACTGAGCCTTTTAGATTATCAGTGTTGATAGGGGTAGTAACTATGCCTGCAAGCGAATGATAAATAGCAGTAACGTTTTCAGCGATTATAGAATCAGCCATTTCTTTGGTTGCCCGTGTGCAAATGACAGCAGAGCCAGAAACAGCGATTTTAGAAAATATAGTAGTCGCCTGTTCTGGTGTTTTGCCTGCACCATAAATAACCTCAGGGTATCCGGTGCGGGCTAGGCGGGCGTGGTCTATCTTGGCAAAACCCACATCCTCATCGGAAAGTGCCTTTTCCGCAGTAGCAACATCTATTTGCCCGCTCGCCAGCCTATTCAAAATATCTTTCATTTAAGCTGGTGATGGGATTTGAACCCGCGACCTGCGCATTACGAATGCGCTGCTCTACCAACTGAGCTACACCAGCAATACTAATAGGACGCCAGCATAGCATAAAGCAATTTATTTTGCAAGTCCGTTAAACATCTTAACACACATAAGTCGCGCCCATTTGAATAACCAAAGGAACACGTAGCCCACACGCGGCAACATTTTGTGTTGCCATGCAAACTTGATGCTATGTTTCAAACACATATAAATGCCCGAAAAAATAGACTTAAACAGATGATTGTCTGCTCTATCTGTTAGCGAGCCTGTGTGCATATAGTAATTATATAATCTTTTGTCCAATGCATAGCCGGTGTCAGCAACCATTAGATATTGCAGATAAAATCTATGGTCTTCCAACAAATTAGCGTCTGGATATGTAATGTTATAACGGTTTAACAGCTCCCTCTTAAACATCTTTGTGGACTGGCTAGGAACAATACTTGAATCTAATAGTTCAAATCTATTTTTAAGCAATCCTAACTTATGAAGTTCAAAGCTAGCTTGTCTTACACTAGCATAACGTTTATTTCTATCCACTAGAATCACATTAGCCCCAAAGAACACCCAATCAACATTTTCTTGCTCTATCGCATTGTAGCACTCCTCACAGGCATTCAACTCATACCAATCATCGGCATCGCAAAACATTATATATTTACCTTTAGCATTCCTCAAACCTACATTTCTTGTTAACCCTGCCGTCAGATGCACCTGCTCAAACACTCGCAAGCGGCTATCCCGCCCTTCATATTCTTTGAGTATTTCAAGAGAGTTATCAGTGGAAGCACTATCTATGCAGATTATCTCTATGTTACGGAACGTTTGTCCTATTATGGCATTCAAGCACCTTTCTAAATATTGACCTGCATTATATACAGGAACAATGACGCTTATTGCAGATGTTGCGGGGGGGGGGGGGGCAGTGTTTGTTTAATCATAATGTCTCCATATTTGTCTAAATGACCTAGTATGTCAATCTTATTTCAGCTCATAGTGTTCCAAGTGAGTATGTGGCTGAAAACGTGCCTCTACCTTAACATTGAACTCTTTTTCTATAGCATCTAAGCTCTCACGTTCATTGCTTACTAAAATATCTACTATTTCGTTATGGGCTTCCAGCACTATAGTGCCTCCGCTACGTTCGCTAGCCGTACGTCTGATATTGCGCAAAATATCATAGCAGATAGCAAGCCGCGCCTTTACTACACCCCTGCCATCACAGTATGGGCAAGGCTCACTCATTTTGTGTAGCACGCTCTCTTGCGCCCGCTTGCGTGTTACTTCCACTAGTCCCAGCGGTGTGATATTGACAACACTTGCCCGCGCCCTGTCATCTTTCAGCAGTTCATCTAACAGAGCAATGACCTTCCCCCTGTTTTCCACAATATCCATATCTATAAAGTCTATAATTATAATCCCGCCGATATTTCTTAATCGTAGCTGGTGCGCTATCTCACGCGCCGCCTCAATATTAGTCTGAAAAATAGTCTCCTCAAAGTTGCGCTGTCCTACGAATTTGCCAGTATTTACGTCAATGACTGTGAGTGCCTCCGTCTGGTCTATCACTATGTAGCCACCAGAGCGTAGCCATACTTTCTTGTCAAGCATACGGTCTATCTCTAGCTCAATATTGTATGCGTCAAATAGTGATGTGCGCTTATCGTAATGGATAATCTTATCAAATAACTCTGGTCGGTAGTCGCTACAAAACGAACGCATATCAGTATAATCTTTCTTATTATCTATAATAATCTGAGATGTCTTTTCATCAGCTACATCGCGAAGTAGCCTAAATATAAGGTTATCGTCTTCATATAGCATTTTCGGCGCACCACTGATAGCCCCTTGCGCTTGCACTTTGTCCCAAACGCGCAAGAGATAATCTCTGTCGGCAATGATATCCTCGTCGCTCTGCCCCTTGCTGACGGTGCGTGCTATCAAACCACACTTTTCAGGACGTAAATGTTTTAGTGTAGCCCGTAGCTTTTCTCGCTCCTCCTCATCGTCTATCCGCCTTGATACCCCTACATGCGGGTAGCCGGGCATTAGAACCAAATGTCTGCCCGGAATAGACAGCCTCATAGTGAGACGTGCCCCCTTATTGCCTGTAGCGTCCTTTGTCACTTGAACAACTAGCTCTTGCCCGTCTTTAATCAACTCCTCTATAGAAACAGACTGCTCCCCAGATAAGTCGCTTGCAAATTCGGACATTAAACCATCATCGCTAATGCTCACCACATCAGCAACGTGCAAGAACGCCGCCCTTTGCCCACCTATATCTACAAAAACAGACTGCATACCAGGCAAAACCTTTACCACACGCCCCTTATAGATATTGCCAACCAAAGTGCGCTTTCTCATACGTTCTACAAAAAATTCCTGCACTATGCCACCAGATAACATTGCTGCACGCATCTCATTAGGATGAGAGTTGATTATTATCACATTTGACATACAGTATCACCGATAACAAATAGAACCGCTGAACCATCCCCCGCATACTGGAAACTTTTTAACTCATTAAGTGTGCAACACGATAGCTTTTCGCTCGGTTGTTCAATATCCGTCGCCACCAAAGCGGGAGTTTTTGCCGACAATCCATTCTGTATAAGCTTTTCGGCGATATTTGAAATTAGTTTCGCTCCCATATAGACCACAATTGTAAATCTATTAGCCACAAGTGCTTGCCAGTCATAACTAGGCATCTCGTCATCGCTAGATTTTCTATGTCCCGACAGATAAATAACGCCCGATGAACACTGTCTGTCTGTTAAGGCAGAGTTTATCCGCGCAAGTGCTGCTGACGCCGCTGTTACTCCCGGTATAATCTCTATACTGGCACCAACAGCCCTTGCAACAGCGATTTCTTCCTGAATGCGGGAAAACAAAACACTATCGCCACCCTTTAATCTAGCGACCGCCTTGCCAGCTGATAAGTGTTTTTCCAGTAGTGCGTTAATATCAGCCTGTCTCATACCGCCACTATACGGGTGCTTACCCACGCAGACAGCCTCTACGTTTATATCTTTCAGTAGTTTATCGTCTGCAAGCCTGTCATATAGGATAATATCAGCTCGTTTTAAGGCATTTAAGCCTCGCAGAGTTATTAAATCAGCGACTGAGCCAGCCCCCACTGCTATATAGCAACCATTATTCATTGTGCATCCCTCAACATTTTGTTAATTCTAGCAATTTCATATATCACATTCGTATTAGCACGGGCAAAAATCGTTTCATCTACACGCCAAACCTGCGATTTTAGCCTATTCCACCCTTTACGTTCAGTTGGTAGAGTAGGCTTTGCATTCATAGTTCCCACCTGATAGATATAGTAATCAGGGTTTGTAGCTAGCACGTATTCAGAAGATACCGCAGACGTGCGCGCATTTCCAAATAGATTTACCAACCCTGCACGACTCAAAGCGTCGCTCATTATGGTCTCACGCCCCGCCAGCGATAGCGGATTACTCCGCACCTCATACAACACAGTAGCGCGTTTTGCGAGTGGTGCAACATCAGACAAAACTTTGTTCAGCTCAGATACCAATTCGCCAGCCTTTTTTGCCCTGCCTAAGAGTTTGCCCACATCTACTATACTGCTCAATATATTGTCTATACTGCTCGGCTCATATTTATATAGTTTTGCGTGCAGTTTATCTGCTGCTTGCTGACTAAAACGGCTTGTGCCGATAATAAGCGTAGGTTTCACGGCAGCGATACATTCCATACACGGATTTATATGCGTTCCTACCCGTGTAGCCTGCGGGAACTCCACTATGCTGGAACTTACCGCAACAATTTCGCCCGCCACACCAAGCCTCTCTACAATGTCAGCCACCGCAGGGGACAGGAGCACTATCCGCTCACTGGTGTTTGATGCTCCAACCACGAATGCACTAGGCGGGGATAAAGTGATTGCCGCAAGTGCGAATAGGCATATTATAAGTTTCTTCCAGCTTTTCAGCATTTAGTTGTCCCCCGTCAAATATAATCTTACCCTCTTTCAGGAGGATAAATCTAGTAAAATATCGCGCCGCCACGTTTATGTCGTGAATGCTCGCAACAACAGCACATGGCAAGCTCATTAAGTATCTCATAGTCTGCTCTGTGTGTCGCATATCAAATGGCGCAGTAGGCTCATCTAACAGCACAAATGGTGCATCGCTCAATAGTGCGCGAACCAGCATTACTCTGCGCCGCTCCCCGCCAGAAAGCTCACTATACCGCCTACTCATTAGCCCAGCAAGAGAAAGGATATTTACTACCTCCTCTAGTCTAGCAGCACTAAATGGCACACCATAGCGCAAGCGGACTATGTCAGAGACGTTTAGGTTAAATAGCACATCCGTCCGCTGTGGCAGATATGACAGATGTTTCGCTCGCTCCTCAGCACCCAAGCTATGCCAGCTATATACGCTACCATCACTGACTAGTTCAATTTGACCGCTAGCTTTAAGCAAACCCGCAATAATTTGCAGGACAGTCGTCTTGCCGCTACCATTTTCTCCAAGTATTGCTACCTTTTCGCCTGCACTAATTTCAAGCGCATTAAGAGCAAGCACCCAATCGCCTCTGACAAGGCGAATGTCTTTAAGGCATATCAGCTCCACACGCGTCCTCCGCGCTTTAATAGCAAAAGGGCAAAGAACAAACCGCCACAGAATGATGTTATTACCCCTATAGGTAGCTCTGCGCCCGATGAAAGCACTGTCCGTGAGATAATGTCCAACACTACAAGGACTAATCCTCCTAGCATAGCGGAACATACCAACTGTTCTCTTATGGTGTGCCCGAATAGCATACGTACAGCATGCGGCACCATCAGTCCGATAAAACCTATCGTACCGCAAAAGCTAACAGAGATTGCCACCAAAAACGTGGTTATAACAAACAGTGCTAATCGCAGTTTATAGACATCAACGCCTGAAGTCGCTGCCGATTCATCGTCTAAGAATAGAACCGCTATTTTATCCTTGCTAGTAAATAAGCCGACTAACACGGTTGCGGCGAGCACCCCCATTATAGCTATCTCATTCCAGCCAGCGTTTGCGACACTGCCCATCAACCAAAAAACCATTGTGTTTATAGCATCATCGTAAAAATATTTTAAGAAACTCACCCCGCTTGATGCTATTACCGATATTGTGATGCCCGCAAGGATAACTGTTATATTATCTGACCGCTTAGCCAGTCGCCAGACTATAACGGCACTGATTAGGGCTGATAGAAAGGCTGAAATCGCTACAATGTGCGGTGCTCCCCATAGTATAAGCGCAAGACAGCCACCAAAGGCAGCTGAAGATGCTGCACCTGTGGTAAATCCGTCTGCCATAGGGTTGCGCAATATTATTTGATATACTAGACCAGCCAGTGACAGGGCAACACCGTTTAGTAGTGCAAATAACACGCGCGGGATACGGAAATTCAGCAGTATCGGCAATGTCTCATCAGTAACAGGAAATAGTTGCGTATAGCCGAGTATCACCCCGAAAGCTACAGAAACAATAAGCAGAACAGACAACACTATATATTTATTCATCCTGCACTCCGTTTTGCTATGAGGAGCGAGGTGGCAAGCATTGCTAGGAAAAACACTATAAAACATATAAGGTGATTTAATGGTAGCGTTGCCCCCGTGAGTGTTGCACGAATAAGTGCAACTGAGTGGGTAAGGGGAAAGAGTTGAACGAATACTTGCACAGCCTTTGGCGCAACACTGACAGGAAAGAATACACCCGATAAAAACGTCATCGGTGCAATTACAAATGTGTTTATAGCAAACTGGTCTGCGTGATGCCGCACAACGAGTGCCACACTAAAGCCCATTAAAGAAAAAAATGCTGTGTGAAGTAGTATCACAGGGATAAACGCGACTCCTATGCTTATATCTATATCGGCTATAAGCGCATAAACAAGGAATATAGCAATCGGCATAAGAGCTTTAGTCATACCATATAGCATTTCGCCAATAGCGATTTGCCAGCGGGCAACGGGGGCAATTAAATATTCATCAAAAATCTTATAGTGAAACCTTGCGATAGCTATCTCGGCGTTGATAGCGTAGCTCGTATTAAGCGTAGCCATAGCCAACAGCCCCGCAAATAAGAACGACGGATAGTCCTGCCCGCCTACAACTCTACCGTGCCCCAATCCATATCCGAAAGCAACTAGAAACAGCGCAGGGGATACGAGTGCCTGTGCAAAGCTACGCCATAGGCGCATCTTTAGTATGTTAACCTCTCTAAAATATATCCCTACAATGCCGCTAAACATTTTTACCTGTTTTGTTAATAAACGCATCCTCAAGACTCACTTCTCTGATTCGCATAGTCGCTCCATTAGCTGAAAGACTAGCCATATATGTCCTTGCCTCGTCATATTCGGCAAAATATTTGTATGCTGGCACGCCACCGCTGATACTCTCAACTGCAAACTTGCCGATGTCTGCTTTTAGTTCAGCAGGCGCAGCATCAGCCACTATACGCCCGCTGTCAAGAAATATAACCCTGCCCGCTAGTGCATCCGCCTCCTCTATATAGTGCGTGGTGCAAAATATACTAACTCCCTCATTAGCATTGAGTTTATATATAAGCGTGTGCAAATCTCTGCGCGATTTAGGGTCTAGCCCAGCAGACGGCTCATCAAGGTATAGCAGTTTGGGTTTATGCAACAACGCTCTAGCTATTACAAGTCTTCGTTTCATACCGCCAGATAGTTCATTCGCTAGTTTATTTGCCTGACTAGCAAGCTCCGTTAGAGCAAGCACTTCGCCTATACGTCTGTCAAGAAAACTGCCGCGCATGCCATAAAGCAATCCGTGAACCTTTAAGTTCATCCTCACATCTAAGTCCCTATCAATATTGTTATGTTGCGGCACAACACCTATCGTCCGCTTGTGTGCGCCGTTATCTGGGTTAAATAGTTCGCCCCCATAGTAAATGTCACCGCTGTCTTGTCTGATAAGCCCCGTTAATATGCTGATAGCGGTGGTTTTGCCCGCTCCGTTAGGACCTAAAAAGGCTAGCACCTCCCCTGCACCCATCTCTAGTGAGATACAGTCAAGAGCAGTGCCAGCTCCATAAGACTTCTTCAGCTTATCAATGCACAGTAGCATTATAGGCTATATGCTCCACCAATAACTTTTGGTATGCAGGGATAAGTCCTAATGATAACATTCTATCCTTACCCTTCACCTTAATTTTAGCAATGCTAGGTATTTTCCCCAGTTTTTTAACAGCAGAGAACATGCTATCCTCCTCATCACCAGCAACATCGTTCTCTGCATGGTCGCCCGCTACAAACATAAATACCAAAAACTGCACCTGTTTGTCGTTAGCTTTTTTAACTTTTTCATAAGCACTATCTACGCTAGGCACACCCTCAACCGTCCCCATATAAGAATTAGCATATTTAGCCTCAAATGCCTTTTGAACAGCTAAATAACGTTTCTCTACGCTATGTCCTGAATGGGTGCCATGAGCCACCAATATATTTATAGCATCTTTGCGAACATAAGGTGCTAATGTGTCAACAACTTTGCTAATGTTTGCATCGCTTGAAACTAGCGGAGTTGCCAACTTTATTTTGATAGATTTGTTAGCTTTAGCAAATTTATCAGTATCCGCTTTCAATTTTTCGTATTCCACCCCGTCAAAGACAATCGTGGTGGCAACGAACAGGTCAGTGTAGCCATCTTTTTTCAGCTTATTAAACATTTCCTCTGGGGATAGTAGTTTATCAGCCGCCTTTCTATCCTTATTCAGCTTGTTTCTAATAACAGGAGACGTGTATGGAACGAACACATCTCTGCCATGAAACTGCTTTTTCAGTAGCGGCACAAGCTCGTCAAACGTAATAGCCGCCTCAGTGCTGGTGCCGAACACCGCAAGCACCAACGCCCGCTTCTCAGCTGCAAAACTCTGTGCGGTTGCCGCCGACATTGCAAGTAGTGTTATAACTATTAAAAATTTCCTCATTACATCCTCCTATAGTTGCTTTTCAGCAAATTTCATCAGCAAATCTGAACGACGGTAGGGCATATAGTGCGACCAGCCGCCATAGATGCTGCCGCGCCTGCAAGCAGAGAGCGACCGCTCCCCGTTTGATATTGAACGAGCATTGTAAATATCTTGCTCACCGCAACGCGTAACCTTGCTATAGTGGAAAGAATGAGCGCGCGCATTTAATAGCCCCTCATCCATCTCCACATAGCCAAGCGATTGACGCTGTCCCGTCAGCGCAATATCAACATCCAATAGTCCCGCCATCTTGTAGCTCTTGCCTGCCACTTCAAGACTCTTTGCTAGATACATAAACCCGCCACACTCGGCAAAAATAGGCACACCACTACTAGCCTGTTTAACTATTTTATCCTTGCTAGTAAATAAGCCGACTAACACGGTTGCGGCGAGCACCCCCATTATAGCTATCTCATTCCAGCCAGCGTTTGCGACACTGCCCATCAACCAAAAAACCATTGTGTTTATAGC
>BNUJ01000049.1 GCA_025997275.1 Deferribacterales bacterium | reverse complement strand
CATATAACTTATACAACCTATAAGCATATATTTTCTGTTATATTCACCAGACAAGCTATCTAGCAGTGCTGATAATTGCAAAGCATAGCTATCTCCGAGCACCAGAACTACCGACTTATTGTCATCTTTAACACTCCAAACATCTGTTTTCCCCCCTCGTTGGATACCTAGTAAAACAGCCCGTTCACAGTAATCGTTGACCTGCTCGTAGGAAGATGCATAGGGACTAACTATTAAATTCAGCATCCTATCAGACCAGTGTTTTGCTGGGATGCTCATAAGAACAAATCCAAAACAAATCATTGCAGCTACGGAAAACAGCTTTTTACGTTCTGCAAGTACCTTTCTCCGTCTGACAGGTTGTTCTATAAATTTATATGAAAAGGCAGACAATAAATATGTGAGTATTATGAGCATACACACACCTTTAACGTCTAATGTGTGGCTAAATAATTGTTTCCAGCATACTATTAAAACCCAGTGCCATAGATACATTGCATAAGACAGCTTGCCGATATGAACAAACGGTTTCCAAGATAATATTCTGCCAGCTATACCGTTGCCACCAGCAGATATACATAAAAAAGTGCCTATTACTGGCATAAGTGCAAGAAAACCTGGGAAGTGAGCTTTTCTGGTGTAGCCCAGTAGCACAATACCTGTGCATATTAGCAGTAAGCCCACTACGCCAGCCATACTGCCTCCTAGCCCTAACCTCCCTGCGTTCGTTGACGTCCGCAAGCTGGAATGGGGAAAAGAAACTGCAAGTATTGCTCCCGTCAACAACTCCCAAGCTCTGAACGGTAACCAATAAAACACCAGCTGGGTATCTTGAAAGATAAAATGAATATTTAGTGCAAATGATGTAATCCATAGGACAATTAAGGCTTTTAATGTATGTTTATTAGCATACCGAACTAATAAAAAGAGCACTAGCGGGAATAATATGTAAAACTGCTCCTCTACCCCTAGCGACCATGTGTGTAGCAGTGGTTTTGTAGCTATATCTGTTCTAAAATAATTGAAGCCATCTCTCCAGAAATATATATTTCCTGCAAACAGAAATATATACTTAACTGAATTAAAAAAGTCAGAAAGAAATACAGGCGAAAAGCAATACGTCACAAGCAAAATTGATAAGAATGTCATAAACACCAGTGGCGGGATTATACGCCTAACCCTACGTTCGTAAAATTTTAGAAAACTAAACCCCTCGCCTGATTTTCTAGTCCCACTGGCGCATGGGAGAAAATATTCTTCACCTGTAAGGGGTGACGTAGCTTCAGAGCTAGCTAATGAGCGCTGCCCCCCCCCCGTCATAACAGTGTTTGATTTTTGAACGTTGCCAGTCATCTCACCATATATAATACTAGTGATTAAAAACCCCGATATTACATAAAATATATCCACACCAGCGTAACCACCACCAAAGAATTTGGTGAAACCTAAATGAAAAAGTATTATAGGGATAACAGCAAATGCACGTAACCCATCTATATCAGCACGATAGAGCATAATTATACGTTAATGTTATTCTGAAGTCTCTTTACTTCGGCAAGGGTAAGCCCTGTGCTTGAGGCAATAACGTCAAGTGGAATAGCAAACGCTAAAAGATTTTGGGCGATTTTAAGGGCTTTTGCCCGCTCCCCTTCCTCTCTTGCATAAGATTTTTCATTGTTCATATCCCGTTCATATTTTTCATAGCCAAGATAAGCGTGATATAGTGCAGGGTTGTTCTGCACTGTCCTTAACTTCTCGTTCACTTCTGCTAATACGCTATTCATACCCAATACCCTCCTCAATAGCTCGTCATCGCTATTCTTATTCATATAAACTAACCACTGGTATAACTCGTCCTCTGCTACATCTAACCCAACCGATAGTTTCTGTCTAAACCTAACCATATCTATAAAGTGTATCTCAAGCAGGTTAGTTAGCATATAGTCCTTATGAGTATCTTCGTATATATGGAAACTAGTATGGAACTCGTCTAATGGTATATGCTTAAAGTTCACTATGTTTATTGTTATAACGGGGTATATTTCTTTGTAGTTTTCCCCACTCTCTATACCTAGTATAAACTCTCTGCCCCAATAATACAACGTTCTTTCAGACATATTGTGTTCATTAGCTAGTTGCACCTCAATATTGACCTTTGCATTATTGGCAAGTCGTGCCAATACGTCTAGCCTAGATGCTTTCCCGTGCAAACTCTCTGCGGGCAATTCTTTATCATCTAATATTTCAAGTGAAATGATAGGTTCTATTCTTGTTTTCTTTAGCACCGCATTGAGGAAAGACAGGAGTAAAGGCTCGCTCTTGCCTTTTTCGCCCATAATGTTCTTAAAGGCAAAATCATTCAGCGGGTTTAACCGTTTTACTTGTTTATCCTTATCCATATTAAGGGTTGTAGCAGATAGTCAAGGACTTGGCAAGTAGAAAGTGGATAAGTCTACTAAAGCTTTTGTCTATTCTGATTTTAGCTCAAATAACAAATCGCGCAGTTTCGCTGCTTTCTCAAAGTTCAGCTCTGCCGCCGCCATTTTCATTAGCTTTTCTACGTTAGGTATATCAAGTTTCGTGTCGCCCGTCAACTCAACATCGCCATCTGTGGTGAGCGGCACGTCTAAATAATCTTTCTCGTATATAGATGCTAGCACGTCCGATATTTCACTCTTAATAGTTTCAGGGGTGATATTGTGCTCTTCGTTATACGCTAATTGTTTTGTCCTACGGCGATTGGTTTCTTCTATGGTGCGTTCAATGGACTTTGTCATCTTATCAGCGTAAAAGATAGCCCTACCGTTCACATTGCGCGCAGCTCTGCCGACCGTCTGTATTAGCGACTGTGTGGAGCGCAAAAAGCCTTCTTTGTCGGCATCAAGCACGGCAACTAGGCTAACCTCAGGCAAGTCAAGCCCCTCACGCAACAGATTTATGCCTACGAGCACGTCAAATTCGCCCATTCTTAACGCACGCAATATCTGCACACGCTCTATAGTGTCAATTTCGGAATGCAAATAGCGCACCCGCACGTCTAGTTCCGATAGATACTTTGTCAACTCTTCAGCCATACGTTTTGTAAGCGTAGTTACTAGAACACGCTCTCCGTTAGCGGCGACCTTTTTTGCCTCTCCATATAGGTCATCTACCTGCGTGCGTGAAGGTCTTATCTCTATAACGGGGTCTATCAGCCCAGTAGGACGTATAATTTGCTCTACGACTACCCCTTTGCTATCCTCAATCTCCGCCTCATTAGGCGTAGCACTAACATATAACGCCTTGCCTATGCGCTCATAAAATTCTTCATATTTAAGCGGTCTATTGTCAAGTGCCGCTGGTAGCCTAAAACCATATTCCACAAGGGTAGTTTTTCTGCTTCTATCGCCGTTATACATGCCATGCACCTGTGGCAGTGTAATATGCGATTCGTCTATTATAGTGAGGGCATCTTTCGGCAGATAACTCATTAGCGTAGATGGTGGGGTGCCCGGTGCTCTATTCTCAAAATACCTAGAATAGTTTTCTATGCCATTACAATAGCCCGTTTCAAGCAACATCTCCATATCATACATCGTTCGCTGCGAAAGCCGCTGTTCCTCAACTAGCTTATTCTGCTCCATCAGCTCCGCACATCTTGTGCGCAAATCTCGCTTTATGGTCTCCGCTGTTGATTTTATAGCCATGTGGTCTGTTACGTAGTGAGTGCCGGGGAATATCGCCACCTTGTCGCGCTCACGGATAGTCTTACCCGTTAAAGAATCAAACTCGCTAATCCTATCAACCGTATTGCCGAAAAACTCTATGCGGTAAGCAATCGTGTCTTCATGTATGGGAAATACCTCTAACGTGTCCCCTTTCACGCGATACGTGCCACGGTGGAAGTCATAGTCGTTGCGGTTATATTGCAACTCTATCAGCTTGGCAAGTATTGTATCAAACTCAGCCTCCTGCCCCAGTTCAAGGGTAATCAACATTCCGTAATATGCTTCTGGCGAGCCTATGCCGTATATGCAAGAAACTGACGCTACAACAATAACATCACGCCGCTCTAACAGGCTACGAGTCGCCCTGTGGCGTAGCTTGTCTATATCTTCATTGATAGCGGAATCTTTCTCAATATAGACATCGCTTGATGGGATATATGCCTCTGGCTGAAAGTAATCGTAGTAGCTGACAAAATATTCCACTGCATTGTTGGGAAAAAACTTCTGGAATTCACCAAATAGCTGGGCGGCTAGCGTTTTGTTGTGAGCGATAATCAACGTGGGTACGTCAAGCTCCTTGATAACGTTTGCCATAGTGAAAGTTTTGCCTGAACCCGTCACGCCCAATAAAACCTGTTTGCGAACGCCTTGCCTATAACTATCAACTAGAGAGCGGATAGCCTCTGGTTGGTCGCCCATAGGCGCATAATCAGATACTAAATCAAATGGCATACGGCACCCTACCTCCCTACCAGTTGTAATGCCATTTGCGGCACGGTGTTAGCCTGTGCCAGCATTGCCGCTGCTGAGTTGACCAGTATCTGGATAGTAGTGAACTTTGACGACTCATCAGCTACGTCTAGGTCGCGTATATGAGACTCCACAGCTATAGTGTTCTGCCTTGTCGTGCTAATGCTCTTTTGCGCTTGTTCAAACCTGTTTATTAGTGCTCCGATGGTTGAACGTGTATGGTTCGCCCGCTCTAGTGCTGAGTCTATCTTAGTCAATGCCTCCTCTGCATCTGCCTGAGTTACCAAATATACATCGTTTATCTCTAATGCAGTTGTATCCATTCGTCCTATGCTAATATACTCACTCCTTGTCCCTAACTGCATCTTAGTAGCATTATCGGCTATATGTATGTTTGCAGTTTCAGTCGTGGAGGTGAATATTACTTTCCCTTCGTCAGCATTAAAACTTGTCTTTAGCCCTATATTGGACGCAAAATTTATATCAACTCCCTTTATGACGCCCCGTAGCATATAGTCTGATACTGTGTCGCTACCAACTAACTTGCCAGTGTGCACATCAGTGACAGTTACGTTCATACTGCTGGCTGTCGCCTCCTGTATCTGTGCTATGCCGAGTGCATTCAGCAAGATTTCATCCCCCACAAACCTCAGCTCCGACTTCTTACCCGTTAAGGCTGTCTGGAACACTATAGTGCCAGGCATTGCATAGTTTCCTGATGTGGCAGTTGCACTCGCCTCAACAAACTTAACTAGCTCGCTAGCAGAGAGAGTGCCTGCCATACCTAACGTGTCAATAGCATTAGCCAGCTTAGCAACTAAATCAGTCAGAGTATCTTCACTCTCTAGGTAAATATCAGCACTCTTGTTATTGCCATATATGCTGAGAGTCTGTGTGTTATCAAGCAACATTCTGCTTTCAGCATTGTAAAACACACTTATATCCTTTAACTGGACGTCAGAGTAAGCAACGTTCCCCCCTACGCCAATCGCCGATAACCTCACGCTACCCGTAATATCTGGTTTGCTATAATTCCTATCCCAGCGAACAGTTGCCGTTACAAACTCCCCATTCACTATATTAACAGCCGTATAGCTACCACCTTGTGTAGGGTCAACACCTATGTAAGGGGTGTCTGATTGAGTATCGCTAACATAAAGAGTCGCACTATCCCCAATTGTCTCAATAGCCATATTGACGCTAGCATTGACATTGGCAGAGGAAGAGTCATTGCCATTGCCATTGCCATAACAAAACAACACTTTGTCGCCTGCTACAACAGAGTTTTCTACTACCCAAGCCGCGGTATTGGTAGAAGATACCCATGAAAGCCCATTGGCAAAACCCATAGTTGTATTGTCAAACGTTATCACACTGCTAGACGTATAGCTATACGATACATTCGCAGTATATACCGCACCTGTTGCGGCATCTGTAAAGGTAGCCTTTACTGTTCCGCTATTCCCAGAGACATTAGCGACATCCTCATTAAACTCAAAGGCTAAAAAACCATTCATAGGTGGTCGGTTGTATGTATTTGGCGTTGCTGGAAGAAAATATTTCCTACCAGCTATTCCATTGTGATATACCGCTCTGGCAGGAAAAGAGCCACCTGCTATTGGTAGTGCAGGCTGATTGACAAAGTTCATAACGGCACCATCCAGCGCACGCAGGTCGCCATCGCCGTTAAAGTTATTCATGCCGCTGGTGTTTGTGCTCCTTAGGGTCATAGATGGCAGTGTTCCTTCTTTTGTCACCGGTGATAATGACATAACGTTAGTTTTATACACTGCGTTTGTGCCCGCCTCTGCATCAAACGTCAGCTTATAGTTCCCTTCAGCAGGGGCAGCTCTAAATATAACATCTACATCACTGCTACTCGCTGACCATAACCCAGCAGTTTCGCCTGATAATAACTTCTTAGTGTTAAACTCAGCTGCATTCGCCACCCTGTTGATTTCCTCTTTCAGCTGGTCAAACTCTTTTTGCAGTTCCCGTCTATCGTTAGTCGTAAATGCGCCGTTACCTGCCTGCACTGCAAGCTCACGCATACGTTGTAGCATATCTCCGACAACTTCCATTCCGTCCTCTGCTGTCTGTAAGAATGAAATGGCATCTTGGGCATTGTTCTGTGCCTTTGTTAATGCGCTGAGTTGTGTCCGTAGCTTCTCTGATATCGCTAAACCTGACGCATCGTCTGACGCATGGTTTATGCGCAGCCCTGACGATAGTCGCTCTATAGATTTACCAAGTCTGTCGTTGGCAGAATTAAGATTATTCTGCGCTATGGCAGAATAGACATTAGTATATACACTAATAGACATAACAACCTCCGTGTTTCAGTTTTTACTAGCAATACAAACAAAAAGCCGACAGAATACCCCCAATTAAACAATGGTAGAGTTCTCTGTCAGCCCGATTCCTTCGTAGCTAATTAAATTGTATGGGAAGTGTAGCAGAAAAGTGGGAGGTTGTCAAGAGGAAATCAGAACGCTAGCGTTTTTGTTCTAGTTCTGCTTGCGATATGCCCAGCAGTCTTGCTGTTTCGGCAAGGTTGCCACCTGTTTCTTTGTGTGTATCGGCTATATACTGGTGTTCAAACTCTGCTACTGCCTCTTTTAACGTCTTTCTAGCGGAGATATGGCTTTTTAGGTTAATCTTTTCCTGTATATGTTTTGTTATTAGCAGTATTCGTTCCAGCGATAGCGGTTTTTCTAGGAAATCATAAGCTCCCCAGCGGATAGAATCCACAGCATTTTCAATGCTACCGTGCCCTGAAATCATCACAACCTCAACGTTTGGCAATTGCCGTTTTATTTCACGCAACCCGTGAGTGCCGTCCTTATCGGGCAACCAGATGTCAAGGAATAGAATATCAAAATTGCCGTCTTTCAAGGCGTTGAAACCATCCTCAAAGTTCAGGCGGTATTCACATTCGTAGCCCTCGTCCTGCATAATGCCCTGTATGGCAATGCAGATATTCTTTTCATCATCTATTACAAGGATTTTCATTTGCGCTCCATTATGCTAGTATATATATAGTGTAATTTATACCTTGTCAAATTTTAGGTTGGGAGGGCAGTTATGGTATTTCAAGCAGTAAGGGCAGTTGTAGCAAATAAAGATAAACTTTTCAAGTCCACCTCTTACGATGTTAGGGCATTTGTAGGGGAGGCGGGGCACTTTTTTGAGGCTGATGCCGTCTTGACGCCAGAAGCTATGCGGACTATTGGCGCACTGATGGGTAGTATGACGTTTCAGCTATCAGACGGACGCGAAAGAGCACTAAAGGTAGGCGACAGCGTGGTGGTGGGGCATGATAATGGTCCTACATCAAAGTCGCTATCAGATGCATTCAGCAGTGGGCTTACCGAACAAGGCATCAATGTTTATTATATAGGCGTTGCGTCCAGCGGGCAGGTATATCACAATCAAGGACAACTAGGCGCAGCTGGGCATGTGCAAATTACGCGCTCGCACGTAGAGGTCAGCACCAACGGGGCTAAATTTGCAATCGGCGAAAATGGAATCCACACATACCTGCTTGGGCAGATGAATGCCGCTATATCAAAGGGGACTATCGGCAGGGATGCACCGAAAGGACAGGTTATAGATAAAATAACTGAAGGGAAAAAGTTATACGTTGAGCGTATGTTGGGGCGTTATGGCGATTATTTTGCAAAAAATCCCCGCAAGGTAGCCTTGAACCTATTCGGTGGCACAGCTACTGAATATAAAGATATGTTTAAGTCTATATTTGGTGAAGCAGTAGTGCTCTTGGGCGATAAGCTTGATGTAAATTCAGGCGACTTGCTAGCCGACCCCACCCGCAGAGAGATGCTTGCCCGCGTTCCCGATTTTCAGAAAACATTAGACGATGGCTTGCGCATATATTCATTTGATTTAGATGCCGACCGCATATCGGTCAGCGAGGGGAAAGATGCCTTAAGAGTGGGCGGAACTGGACACTACCTCGGCGATGATATGGCGTATATTTTAGCTGACTATAAACTGCGCAAGACTCTGCCTGCACTTATTGCCAACCTGCCCGATGGATTGCCGCGCGAGAAAGCCGATGAAATAATGAATATCGCCAGCACCGTCTATGTTGACCCGCGATATTCCAGCAGTGTGCGTGCATTTGTGTCTAAAAACGGCGGTAACAGCGAATATCACCGCAAGGGGCATTCGCTCTGGAAGGAGACTATGTTTGCTAATATGTCAAAGTTGGCAAAACTAGCTGGCTTTGATAGCGTGGAGGCGTTCTTAGCTAAAACCAAGTATCAAGACTGCCAAATAGAAGCATCTTTGCACTATTTTGTATCAGATATAGAGAGTGGTTCTGTGCGTGATGATGGGCTTGAGGGGGTGTTTCTGTTCGAGCGGATGTGCAGTGAACTTGGAGTCAAGACGCTGGGCGGGTTCTTTGTTCAGTTGGATAAACGTTTCCTTACTAAGGAAATACGAACTAATAGTGTTTCTAACGAGGTCAAGGAACAAATCACAGACTACGTTGTGCGGGAGTTAAAGCGGTTGTTTGCTGATAAGGACGGCTACGGCATAGTGGAGTTTGATGGACAGGTGCGTGTTGATTGGCAGACGGGCTTTATTATGTATGGCATGTCTAACACCTCACCAAAATTAACTTTTATGGTGGAGGGGGCGACATTAGGCGAACGGAATAACGCTCTGACTTATATCCTTGCACTGCATAACGATGCAAAACGGCGTTTTGCAGACAATGTTCCGATGGATATGCTTGAAAATAGCTTTTTTAAGGACGATACTAGCTTTGACATGAGTGCACCTGATAAGGTTGATTTTGGCGACAGCAGGGCAGTTTCGTTTGCTAAGGAGCATAAACTAAATGTATGATGTTATTATTATAGGTGGTGGGGTCTGTGGCTGTTCCATCTTGTATGAGCTTAGCCGTTATGATGTGAACACGTTACTGGTTGAAAGGGAAAATGACGTTGGCGCAGGGACTACAAAGGCTAATAGTGCGATAGTCCACGCTGGCTACGACCCATTGCCAAATACCCGTATGGCTCACTACAACGTCGAGGGCTGTGCGCTTATAGAAAGCTTGAGTGCTGAGCTTGATATACCATATAAAAAAGTCGGTTCGTTAGTGCTAGCTTTTGATGATGACGATAAAAAGAGCATTGACGAGCTATATCGCAGAGGCATAGCAAACGGAGTATCTGCTCTTAGAATAATAGATTCCGATGAACTGCACAGAATAGAGCCTGCTATCTCTAGCGAGGCAAAATCCGCCCTCTATGCGCCCAGTGCGGGTATAGTTTCCCCGTGGGAGCTAGCATTTGCACAGGCGGAGGCTGCCATATTAGGCGGGGCGCAGGTTCAACTTGATACCGAAGTAATGGGTATTGTCAAAGACCGCGCAAATTTCATTATCCAAACCAATAAGGGGGAGCTAAAGGCGCGTTTTGTTATAAATGCAGCGGGTATTGAGGCAGATAAAATTAGCGGTATGGTTGAAACCCCGCACTTCAGCATTACCCCTAAGCGTGGACAATACTACCTGCTTGATACAAGCGTAGGCAATCTTGTTCAGCGAATAATATTTCAGTGCCCTAGCAAGGTGGGCAAGGGCGTTTTAGTGTCGCCTACTGTTCACGGCAACCTTATCGTTGGTCCTGATAGTATAGACGTGCCTGATGCCAACGTCAATACCTATACAGACGGGCTGGAGCTTATTAAAAAGACAGCGTTTCGTTCGGTGCCAGCACTTGACTTTAGGTTCTCTATCCGCAACTTTGCGGGTGTTAGGGCTGATGCTGGCATGGGGGATTTTATCGTAGGCGAATCTAAGGAGATGAGCGGCTTCTTTAACGTAGCGGGGGTTAAATCCCCAGGTCTTACGTCTGCCCCGTCTATTGCACGTGACATAGTTAAAATGCTTGGCAGGGTTGGGCTAGAACTGACTAATAACCCGAACTTTGTAGCTAAACGTCGTGTTAAGCGGTTCAATGATATGACGGCTAGCGAACGTAGCAATTCCGTAGCTGAAAATCCGCTATATGGCAGGATTGTTTGCAGGTGTAAGAGCGTTAGCGAGGGAGAAATAGTTGATGCATTGCATCGCCCATTGCCCCCACGTTCAATAGATGCCGTTAAGCGCAGGACTAACGCGGGCTTTGGTCGTTGTCAGGGCGGGTTTTGTGGTGGCAGGGTGCAAGCTGTAATTGCACGAGAATTGGGCGTTGATTATCATAGCGTAGTGCTTGGGGTGGCGGGCAGTTACATCACCACTGGCGATACAAAAGTTGCTACGGGGGTTGAATGAAAAATTATGATGTTCTAGTGGTTGGTGGCGGTCCTGCA
>BNUJ01000048.1 GCA_025997275.1 Deferribacterales bacterium | reverse complement strand
AAACTAGCAAAATCTATGGGCGTTAAAGACATATTTATCCATGCTCTCACAGATGGACGGGACACTCCGCCTAATAGTGCTGTTGGGTATGTAGAAGATTTAGAAAAGTGGCTGAAAGAAAATAACACGGGTTGCCTGTCAGATATTTGTGGCAGGTTTTATGGCATGGACAGGGATAAACACTGGGAACGCATTGAAGAGTCATATCAGCTCCTACGTAATGGCATAGTGGATGGTGCGTGTAATGAAACTAACAGCCTTTCTGATGCTTTACGTGATTCTTACAGCAAAGGCATTACTGATGAGTTTATTGAACCGACTAAGTTATCGGGTGTGGACGGCAGGGTAAAGGACGGCGATAGTCTGATATTTATGAACTTTCGTTCAGATAGGGTGCGTGAAATGCTTGCGGCATTTTATGCCGACAATTTTGATAGCTTTAACAGGGGTGCAAAACCTGCTATAAATATTATCACTATGACAGAGTATGACGAATCAATAGCCGTCCCTGTAATATTTAGAAAAGAGGAATTGATTGATACACTTGGCGAGGTTTTGAGCAAGCATGGTTTGCGTCAGTTGCGAATCGCCGAGACCGAAAAATATGCCCACGTGACTTTCTTTTTCAACGGTGGCAGAGAGGAGTCTTTTGAGGGTGAGAGGCGCATACTTGTGCCATCTCCTAGGGATGTAGCTACTTACGACCTAAAACCCGAGATGAGTATTGCGAATGTTGTTGACAAGTTCAGAAAGGCTTTTTATGACGATGATTTAGATGTTGTTATAATGAACTTTGCCAACCCTGATATGGTGGGGCATACTGGCGTGGAGTTAGCGGCTATTGATGCGTGCAAGATAGTTGATGTTATGGTAGGCAGTGTGGCTAATCTTGCTGATGAGATGGATGCGGTGCTTATAATTACCGCTGACCATGGCAATAGCGAGGAGATGTGGGACGAGGCGCATAATCAGCCCCATACTGCGCATACGACCAACCCTGTTCCATTGATAATATATAACTATAAATGCCAGTTTATAAAGGACAGTGGCAAGTTGGCTGATATTGCGCCGACAATACTTGCAATATTGGGGTTGCCTGTGCCGCAGGCTATGACGGGCGATATTTTAGTAAAGCCATTTAGTTAGCCAGTGTATGTTGTCTAGTATATTTGTCCCTAAATGTATCAGTTGTGGTGGGGATTGCGGATATGATGAGATTTTATGCGCCAATTGTGTGGCTGGTTTAGCTAGACTTAATTTAGCTTGTGAGGGCTACTGTGCCGATGCAGATTTTTGTTATGCTGACTACCGTTATGAGGGTGCGCTGAGAACCGCCTTGCGGCGTATAAAATTTGACTGGTGCATTAGGGGTGTTTCACAGCTTGCGCGGCTGTGTATATTGGCTAATGTGAATGGGCATTACGATATGATTGTGCCGATACCTTTTCATATCATTAGACGTTTTGCTCGCTTTGTTCAGCCCGTGTCGGTGATAGTGCGTGAAGTTGCTGCTAGGTTATCAGTGAAGGTTGAAATGCCGTTGGTTCGCATTAGAAACACGTCTTATCAGGCTAAATTGCGAAGAACTGCTAGGTTTGAAAATGTTAAAGGTGCTTTTGAACTGTATGCTGATGTGGATGTGCATGAAAAAGATATATTGCTGGTGGATGATATTATGACTACAGGGGCGACGCTAGCTGAAGCGGCTAGAGTGTTGAAATCGGGCGGTGCGAGCAGGGTAGATGTCTATTCGTTGGCGGCAGGTATGGTTAGGTGAGCAAACATTTAGAGCCATTTATTCAGAGAATCGCCAACGTAACGCGCAAATTGCCATTTGCTGTGCTCGTTCACAATGAAAGCACTGGCGGTGCGGTCAGCATCCGCAAGGGTGATGTCGTTCCTATTAAGATGCCACCGGCTGTTGCAGCTCGCCTTAAAAAACCTAAGGAGTATTGCAGCTACTTTAACACACCTAGAGGCGTAATAGTCTTGTATTTTCTGCACTTTAAGGTGTCTGATAGCAAATACATTGTCGTTTTACAAGATACTCAAAAACATATCAGGCTAAATAGGTTTGTTTCAGCATTATATTCATCTGCTCATGTGAGAGACGAATATGGAGCGGACTCAGTGTTAGAGGAAGACCATTTACAAGTAGCTGAGCTGGAAATGCTTCTAAAGGGCAGAGAGGAGCAGATTGCCAGTTTAGAAAAGGAAATAACAGAGCTAAAGCAGGCACAGAATGGCGTTGAACCTGATGGTGATGAAGACGTAGAGGATATATACGAAGGGGATGAGGGGGGCGAAGAGGGCGAGCACGATAGTGTTGTCTCTAAAGATGTCTTTGATAAAGCGATTAAAAAGAAAAACAAGGAGATTGCTCGCCTGAAAGAGAAGTTGGCGGGCAGTAAGGATGATTTAGAAGAGGAGCTTTCTTTCCTGCAAGAGCAGAACGATGACCTGCTAGTCCAGCTTGAAAGGTCTAAGAAAAGTGCTGCAGGGCTGAAGAGTCAAATTGGTGAGCTTGGCGGAATTATCCCTGACATAGACGATAGCCTGTATGAGTCTGGTGGCGAGCTACTTGCTGAGAATCAGAGGCTACGCGATGTCAACAAAAAGTTAAAAGGTGAGACTAGAGACTTGCAGGACACTAACAAAGACCTGCAAGACCACGTAGAAGACCTTGACAAGCGTCTGGCTGATGCAAAAGGGCGGGAGCGGGATTTAGCTAAACGTGAAGAGGAGCTTGCGGAGCGGCGCAAAACTATTGAGCAGGACAAGAAAGAGGCTCCTGATGTGGCTGCTATTCGGGCGGAATATGATGCCTTGCAGCTCAAATTGGAGGCTAGGGAGCGCGATGTAGAGGAAGCATCTAAGAAGACCGCCGAATTGGAGTTGCAAGTTGATTTGCTAGACAAGAAACTGGCGCATGTCGCAGATATGGCGGAAGATATTGATGGCAACAATGCTGATGCTAAACTCCTCCAAAAGGTTGAGTTGCTGGAAACGGACAAGAAAATTTTACAAGACAAGCTAGCCAAAGCCGTTATCAATATGAAAGCAATGGAGACTGCTACAGCTAAAAGACTTGAAAACTACATGTTGAAGAGTGAACATGAGGAGGACTTAGTTCACTACCGTCAGCAGATTGCTGAGCGCGACAAGAGTATAAATGAGTTGAATCAGCAGATTAAAGATATACATAAATCGCACGTATCTAGCGAGGAGTATGTCAAGGCTCAAAATGAAACTAAGGATTGGCAGAATCAGCACGATGTTGCCACCAAAGAGATTGAGAGTTTGAACAAAGATAAGGTGGCACTTGCAGAAGAGATAAAGGGCTACCACGTCACCATAGAGCAGCTGAAGCAAGACATAGAGGGCAAAGACGGCATTATCTCTGCTGCCAGTGATAATGTTGATGCTATGAATAAGCTTTCTAATGAGCAATTAAAGAGTATTGACGACTTAAAACTCGTTATAGAAGACGCTAAACGTGAAACTGAAAAAGCTAGAGAAGACACGTTAGCAATCCATCGCATAATAGACTCTTTCCGTGAGCCTATTGTAACCGTTTTAGAGGGCTTTAATATTGACATATCCAATACTGCGGCGCAGGTTTTCTGCGGGCAGAGTGGCGACCTTGCGGGCAAATGTCATAAGGTGCTATACGGCTTTGAGGCGCGTTGCAAGTGGTGCTTATATCAAGACGTTGTGGAGTCAAAGGAGCCTAAATCAGCCACTGTGCAAGTAAATAGTTTTGGTGCTGAACGCACTTATGAGTTGGTATTCTCCCCTATATTGGATAATGGGCAGCTTGTGAGTGTAGTGGAATACATGCATGATAACAGTAATGTGGTTGCGCTTAATGCTAATATGAAAGGGTTGCGTGAGCAGCTCATTACTTTCAGGACGGAGCATGGCAAGAATCTGAAAAATATTGAGGACTTAAAGGAGACCAACCGCAAACTATCGCAGAACCTCGCTAGTGCGTCTGACAGGAATGCTAAGATGTTGAAGATAGTAGAAAAATTGGTATCTGAGGACAAGGCGAATGAACTATTGCGCCTGCGTGCAGAAGTTGTTGATGTGCGCAATAAATATATCCGCTCTAATGAGGTGATAAAGAACTATCGTAGCCAGCTAGAGGAGCAGAAAGACCGCTATGCAAACCTGAACAAGCGTTCGTTTATGAGCATGGAACGTGTTCTGAACTCTATAAGAGACAAGGCAACTATCAATAACGATGAGACGTTCTCTATGCTGAGTTTTTTGACTAAAGAGTTTGGTGTTATAAAGAAATACTTTATAAATGAGGACACCATCGGCATGTTGCGTTCTATAAAAGGTGGCAAAGTCAAAGATGTTGAAGTTCTTATTGAAACTGAAGTCAAGGGTAAAGAGATGCCGAGCAAGGTTAGTCAATGATAAGGTCAGCAGCTATTATTGTAAATCATGCTCACAGCGGTGCTTGCAAGGTTTTAGAGTCTGTAGCGAGCAAGCTGGAACAGCTCGGAGTTAAGGTGTTGCCAGAATGCAAGGCTACTAATTCTAATGCTGATATAATCATAGCCATAGGTGGAGACGGCACGCTTTTGTCTGCTGCGCAGGCTAGCGGGGCAAGTTGTGCGCCAATATTTGGGATATTTGTTGGCAAGATAGGCTTTATTGCAGAGTTTGATATTGAGGAAGCGAACGACACGTTAGAGCTGGCTGTAGCTGGAAAGTTACCTATTAGGCGTCTTATGCGGGTGGAGTGTGTGGTAAAAGATTCGTTGGGTGTAGAAAAAGCTAGCTATAATGCGCTCAATGAGATTGCAATAAATAAAGGCTCGCGTATATCAGAGTTTAACGTATATGTGAACGATAAGTTGATAAACCATTACAGGGCAGATGGCTATATGGTGTCAACGGCTACAGGCTCTACGGGCTATTCGTTATCTGTGGGTGGTCCTATTGTTGATTCTAGTCTTAGGTTAATGCTTTTATCCCCGATATGTGCACATGCAACGGATAGCCGTAGTGTTTTAATATCACCTGAAAGCGTAGTCCGAATTGTAATGGCTGACACGCGTCACGATACAACCGTATATTGTGATGGCAAGCAGGGTATAGTAATGACTAAGGGGGACGAAATGCTGGTGCGGCAGTCGCCCTTTGAATCGTTATTCTACTATAAGGAGGGGCGCGGGTTCTTTGACCATCTAGCTAATAAACTTGGCTGGGGGGCGACTTCTAAATGTTGAACTATCTTTCTATAAAGAATGTTTCTGTTATTGAGAGTGTCAGCTTTGAACTGAATAAGGGTATGAATACCCTTACAGGCGAGACGGGTGCTGGTAAATCTGTAATGATAGGTGCGTTCAAGCTACTGTTAGGCGGGCGGTTTCAACGAGATATGTTGCGTGAGCGAGCTAGTAAGCTATCAGTTGAGGCAATCTTTGATAATGTTGGACATATCCCGCAGGACTTGCGTGAGCAATACAATATAGATGAAGAGCTGAGTATTCGCAGAGAAGTTGACGACACAGGCAAGAATAAAGTTTCTGTGAATGGCAAGATGGCAAGTGTTACGGAGTTAAAAAGTTTTGCGCCTTATCTGGCTGATATTCACGGACAGCATGAACATCAAGTGCTATTAGACGAGTCGCGCCATATAAATTTTATAGACCATATCGTTGCTCGTGAGCTACGGGACGCTTACAGCACTGCTTTTAAGGCATATAAAGTAGCAAAGGACGAGCATAGAGCATTATTGGAGAGCATAGAGGATTTGCGTAAAAATAGAGAGATAGCGGAGTTTCAGCTTGATGAGATACGGCGGGCGAATATTGCTATAGACGATGACAAAGAGCTACCAAACAGGGTGCAGTTTCTGTCTAATATTGAAAATATTAGACTTGCGGCAAGTGCTTCGCTAGACGATATTTCTGAGGGGGAGAGCAATGCCGTAGGGTTTGTGTCAAAGGCTATTAGGGCACTAGAGCCGTTTGCGGCTTTAACTGGTGAAGTATCGCCGATATTAGAGAGCCTGACGCTAGCGGTTGATAGTCTGGGCAGTGCCTCAAAAGAGTTGTCCGCGATGCTTGACAAACAAGACGTTTCTCCCGTTGAACTAGACAGGTTAGTTCAGCGCAAATATATGTTGCAAGATTTAATGAGGAAGCATGGAGGCACGCTTGAAGCCGTTGTCAGTAAAGGTAGCGAGCTGGCAGGGCGGCTGAAGGATTTTGTTGACAGCGATGGGCTTGCAGAAAAACTTGCCGCTAGGGGAGAGGAGTTGCGCATTACAGCACAAAAAATAGCGGATGAACTTAATACAGAGCGCAGGAAAGCCGCCGCTCAAATCTCTGCCCAAGTAGTAGAGATATTGAATGAGCTAGAGCTACCGAATAGTAAATTTCTGACTGTTTTTGTTGATAAAGATGAATTGGACGAGCGTGGTGGTATTGAGGCTAAGTTTCATATATCAGTGAATAAAGGTTTTGAGCCTGCACCTTTGGCGCATGTGGCATCAGGCGGTGAGATATCGCGTGTAATGTTAGCCTTGAAAGAGGTATTTAGTGAGAGCGACTCTGTAGCTACGCTTATATTTGACGAGATAGATACGGGTATAAGTGGCGTTACAGCTAAACGGGTGGCTGAGCGACTGATACATCTGGCTAAAAAGAAACAAGTGTTAGTTATAACTCATCTGCCCGTTGTAGCGGCAAAGGGCGATGCACAGTATTATATAGAGAAAGGGACAGACGGAGACACCGCACGGACTACGATAAGACTGCTAGGTTCTGATGAGCGCAAGAATATTGTTGCCAAGATGATAGCAGGCGAGGTGAGCGAAACGTCTATCCAGCAGGCGCAGGAATTATTAAATAACTAATTGCTATATCTGCCTTATTGAGTTACAATTGTGCCATAATGGGAGGTGTATGAAACGCTATCGTGCTATCATGTCAGCTGTCTTGCTATCGCTAATCTGCTTTGCCTGCGGAGACTCGGGCAAGGGTGGAGGCGGCAAAGACGTAAAAGCTATCGTTGAGATAAATGGTAGGGCTTACACTGTTAGCGACCTATGGAACTACTCCAGTGCTACTATCTGGGAGATAGGTGCTAGCGATATGAATAACACAAGTGTTAAAAATGCGATTTCACAAGGATTTGTAGAGCATAAATTACTATTAGAGGAAGCGGAACGGCGGGGGATTACTACGCGCCATGATGACCACCAAAATAAGTTATCCCAGCAATTATTAACAGCTCAAGGGGCTAAGGAATTAAGGGCTATAACGGGGCGATACGATATTAATGCTAACGAGCTAGCAAAGTTGGCAGAAGAAAGGTTAATCGTTGATGAGCTTGTTAGAAATATAACCTTAAATATAGGCAATATTACCGAAGAGGAGTTGCGCAAATTATACGAAAGCAAGACAAAAGGCGTTCCAGTTGGCAATGTAGCACGTATAAGGCATATATTCACTACTGATAAGATTAAGGCGCAAAAGGTTATTGAGGAACTTGGAGCGGGCATAACATTTTCTGAGGTAGCCCGTAAGTACTCTGATGGAGCAGAAAAAACTGATGGCGGAGATTTAGGCTTTATCAGAGAGAGCAACTATCCAGAATTCTTTGTTGCGGCGTTTAAGCTGTCGCCGGGGGCAGTGAGTCGCATTGTGGAGTCGGAATATGGCTATCACATATTTAGGATGGACGAGCGGGCAGATGTAACGCGAACGTCCTTTGCTAATATGAAACCGTTGCTCATAGCGGAACTATACACTGTAAAACGTCAGAGTATGATGGAGGATTTTATAAATGCGCTTCGTAGCAAAGCTGACATACGTTATCTTGACGACTTTAATTTTAACGAATTTCTGTCTGCCACAAAAAGCAAACGCTGATATTGTTGATAAAATAGTCGCACAGGTCGGCAACGAGATAGTAACTCAGCACGATGTTGAGCGTTTTGCGCCTGCACGGGTGCGGGCTATTAACGCCATTAAAAACGAAGATGAGCGTAAGCTCAAATGGGACGCTTACTATAGCGAAACATTGGATACTATTATAGACAATCTCACCTTGCAGGTAGCGGCAGCGCGTATAGGAATCGCCACTACTGATAAAGAGATACAGGATACGCTCATCAGGCTGCAAGACAGGAACTCGTCTTTGCGCGGGCTTATTAGTCAGATACTAGCCAGAGAAAAGCGGCTGACACCAGAACTGACGTTTATCGCCAAGAATGGCATTATAAGAAACAAGTTGCTTTCTGCAATGTTAAATCGTGCAATCATTACAGAGGAAGACTTGCACGATTTTTTGCAGCAGGGTAGTGCCTATAAAGCAGGGGTGGAATACTGTGTAGAGCTTGCATTCTTTGATAGTCAGGTTCAGTATGACAAGCTCAAGAAAAATAAGAAAGATTTTAAGGGTGCAGTAGAGTCAGTTGGCGGCACCTATGTGGATATGGATTGGGTGCGTTTAGAGGATGTTTCGCCAGAGTTGCGGTCGGCAGTGGCGCAGACAGATGAAGGCAAACTCAGTAGCCCTTTAACCGATGTAAGCGGCAAGGTGGCTGTTGTTCGTGTTGTTGGGGTGCGCGCCTCGCGGTATATACCTGATTCTGTCCGTAGAGACGTAACGTATGTGCTGATGGAGCAGCAGATGGAGTATATATTTAGTGCGTGGTATGATAGGCAGAAGCAGTCTATAGTTGTGTATAGGTTTCAGTAAGTTATAAGAGGTGTTATGAAAGTGGTTAAAGAATTTATTGATTCGCTGATTGTAGCGTTCGTTATAGCTATGTTTATCCTTACGTTTGTTATGGGGAACTATATTATCCCCTCTGGTTCTATGCTTGAAACGCTGCAAATCGGCGATAGAATATTGGTTGATAAGGTAAGCTATCTGTTTCGCAAACCTAAATTTGGCGAGATAGTCGTCTTTGAATATCCGCTGGAACCTGACAAGAATTTTATTAAACGTGTTATAGGGCTACCGGGCGATAGGATTGCTATTAAGAATAAGAAAGTTTTCTTAAATGGAGAAGAGCTTGTAGAGCCGTATATTCCGCAGGAACGTCTGACATCATACATAGATATAGTTGACAACGTGGCAGAATTTGTTGTGCCTGATGGTATGTATCTGATGTTGGGGGATAACAGAGATTCCAGTTTAGATAGCCGTTATTGGGGTTTCGTATCTGAGAAAATTATCAAGGGCAAGGCTGTTGTAGTTTATTTTTCTAAAGAGCCGGGAGGTTCTATTCGTTTTGAGCGGTTTTTCAAGATGATAAGGTGAGGGGCGTGTTATGAAATATAATCGGATATTGTTGAAGTTGAGTGGCGAGGCACTTATGGGCGAACAGCAGTTTGGTATAGACAGCAATGTAGTTCGCTATATAGCAGATGAAGTTGCCACTATACACTCTATGGGTGCTAAAATTGGGATAGTTATAGGCGGTGGCAATATCTATCGTGGTGTATCTGGTGCTGCAACGGGGATGAACAGGGTGACAGGCGACTATATGGGTATGTTGGCTACCGTTATCAACGCCCTTTCTGTGCAGGATGCGCTGGAAAGAGCTGGCGTTCCGTGCCGACTGCAAACAGCAATACAGATGAATCAGATAGCTGAGCCATTTATCCGCCAGAGGGCTATGCGCCATATGGAAAAGGGCAGAGCGATGATATTTGCAGCTGGAACGGGCAATCCATATTTTACCACCGATACGGCGGCTGCACTAAGGGCATCAGAGATAGATGCCAATGTGTTGATTAAAGCCACAAAGGTGGATGGGGTCTATACCGCAGACCCTATGAAAGATAAAACTGCTACTAAATATGATAAAATCAACTATATGGACGTTATCACACAAAATTTGAGCGTAATGGATGCGACTGCTATTACGCTTTGTATGGAAAATAGCGTGCCAATAGTGGTGTTTAGTCTGTATAATAAAGGCGATTTAGCTAAGATTGTATCAGGTGAGGACGTAGGCACCATAGTAACGCATTAAAAATGGGACGTCTCTTTCAGGCGTCCCATTTTTAATGCGTTACTATGGTGCCTACGTCCTCACCTGATACAATCTTAGCTAAATCGCCTTTATTATACAGACTAAACACCACTATTGGCACGCTATTTTCCATACAAAGCGTAATAGCAGTCGCATCCATTACGCTTTGTATGGAAAATAGCGTGCCAATAGTGGTGTTTAGTCTGTATAATAAAGGCGATTTAGCTAAGATTGTATCAGGTGAGGACGTAGGCACCATAGTAACGCATTAAAAATGGGACGCCTGAAAGAGACGTCCCATTTCAGAAACCAGTTATTTGTGTATTGCGTTTGCGGGGCAATCGCTTGCGCAAGAGCCACATTCAATACAGACATCAGCGTTTATTTTGTATTTACCGCTGTCACTTTCAATAGCACTAACGGGACATGTAGCGGCGCAAGCACCGCAGCCTAAACATTTTTCGTTGTCTATAGTGTAAGCCATAAGTCGCCTCCCTAAATATTATTGCGTTAATCTAGCCTGATGAGCGTTAAAAGTCAATCAGAATTTTATTAGTGTAATTCCACAAGTTAAAATGCCCCTCATATATTTTTTATTAGGGGTATGTATTGTGGGAAGTTATTGTTTTATTATAGTATTGTATGCAACGTTTATCATAAGCAGTGTCAGCACCCCAACTATAATAGGGCGGACAACTTTGCTCCCTCTAGTTATTACCAGTCCTGAGCCTACATACCCACCCAATATGCTGAATAATCCTGCGCATAGCCCCAGCGGGATAATTGCCTTGCCGTTAGTCAAAAACACTGCCAATGCACCCACATTAGATGCCACATTGATGAATTTAGCATTGCCAGTGGCTGTGCGTATATCCATCTTTACTAGTCCACCATATAGTAAGGCAAGGAATGTCCCCGTTCCAGGCCCATAAAATCCGTCATAAGCTCCCAAAAAAAACGATATCGCTACAGTGCCTGCAATCTGATAGTGTCTGGGATAAGGGGATAGCTCGCTTGTGAATGTCTTGTCCCTGATAACATAGAAAGTGGCAACAGGCAGAACGATTAGCAATAAACTTCCCAAGAGCTTTTCATTTGCCAGCAGTGTGAGGTTTGCTCCGATTGCAGAGCCTATAAGTGCACTGATAAGGCAGGGAACGGCAAGTCCCATATCTAAAAAGTTATTCTTATAGTATCGGTATGTGGCGGTAGCAGTCCCTAGTATGCCAGATAGTTTATTTGTGCCTAGTGCGTAGTGAATAGGGACACCTGCCAGTATGTATGCGGGCAAGGCTATTAGCCCGCCGCCGCCGCCGACAGCATCAACCAGCCCAGCAAGAAATACCAGCGGGCATACGATAAGAAAAGATGTTATAGATAAATCAA
>BNUJ01000047.1 GCA_025997275.1 Deferribacterales bacterium | reverse complement strand
TCCAACGCATCAGATGCCATAGATAAGGCTAAATATGAGGGGCTTACCAACTCTGCCATATATGAGTCGGGCAGTGATGTGGTTTGGAAAATTAAGCTTACAACTGACGTTGATGCAAAGACCCTTACCCTATCAGATAATGGCATAGGCATGAGTAGAGATGAAGTTGTGGAACTGCTTGGCACGATAGCCCACTCTGGCACGCGTGAGTTTATGAAAAAGCTCACAGAGAATGGCGCAAAGGATGCAGCAGCTCTGATAGGACAGTTTGGCGTTGGCTTTTACAGCGCATTTATGGTAGCTGACGATGTAGAGGTGTTCACTAGGAAACGTGGTGAACCTGTGAACAGCGGCGTTCACTGGCGTTCAGACGGCAAAAGCTCCTATTCAGTGGAAAATATAGAGAAAGCGAACCCCGGCACAGATGTAGTGCTACACGTGCGTGAAGATAGCTCTGATATATTGCAAGAATGGGAACTGCGTCGCATAGTAAGCCAATACTCAGACTATATAGAATATCCCGTAGCGATGGATATAACGCGCGACACAACGGGTGAGGACGGCAAACCTACTGGAGAAAAGACTACCACAGAGGAAACGCTGAATTCTATGAAAGCCCTTTGGCTAAAGAACAGCGCGGAAACGACTGATGACGAAAGGAACAAGTTTTATCAGCATAGAACGCACGACCATTCGGAGCCAGCAAAGGCTATCCAGTTTAAGACTGAAGGAACATCAGAGTTTTCTGGTATTTTATTCATCCCAACACACGCTCCGTTTAATTTATTTCACCCAGACGCTGAATATGGTCCCACGCTGTATGTGAAGCGTGTTCAGATAATGGAGCATTGCAATGAGTTGCTCCCGCAATATTTGCGTTTTGTAGTTGGCGTAGTGGAATCTAGCGACCTGCCGCTCAATATATCGCGTGAAATACTGCAAAACAACCGTCAAATATCTGCTATGAAAAAGAACATCGTTAAGCGGGTATTAGATGCCCTTGCTGATATGCAGCAAAATGAACCTGACAAGTATAAGAAATTGTTTAATGAATTTGGCAAAGTTCTCAAAGAAGGCATTCACTATGACTATGAGCGCAGAGAGAGCATAGCTAAACTTGCACTATTTGAATCTACCGCTACTAAAGCTGGCGAAACGACTACCCTTGAAGAATATATCAGCAGAATGAAGTCTGAGCAAAAAGACATTTATTATCTGACAGGCACTTCACGTGCAATGTTAGAAAACTCACCTTATCTTGAGAGCCTGAAAGCAAAGGAACTTGAAGTGCTGTTTATGACAGACGAAGTAGATGACCTAGTGTTCGGTGCTCTGGGAACATTTAAGGAAAAAAACTTCAAGTCAGTTATGCGCGGCGACCTTGAACTAGACAAAGAGGTGACTGCCAAGAAAGCTAAAAACTATGAGAGTTTGACTATTAAACTAAAAGAGCTTTTGGGGGACAGCATTGAGGGTGTCCGTCTGACTAATAGGCTAAAATCGTCTCCCGCCTGTCTGGTGTTGGCTGACGATGCTATAAATCCGCAGATGGAACGAATGCTCCGTGCTATGGGGCAGAGTGTACCAACTAGCAAACGGACGCTTGAAATCAATCCTGACCACGCACTTATTAAATATATGAATAGCGAACTTTTAGGAGAGGATAGCAAAAAGGGTATATCTAAATATGCTAGTTTGCTTTACGATATGGCACTATTGCTAGAGGGGGAGCGTGTGAACGACCCAGCAAAATTTGTAAATGAAATATCCGCTATGCTCGCAAAGGGTGGTAAGTAGTGGATATTACAAAGATTATTACTAGGACGCTTGCCGCGCTGTCGTTTTTAACGATAGCGCGGATTCGTAAGGGCAAAGATACCTATATTTATGACGATACCGCAGACACTTTTGCTTATGCGGGTTTTGTGATAGGTGTCCCGCTTGCAGTTATTCATTTAGTTTTCGGCAAAGCCTCTCCCGTGCTGATGCTCATATATATGGCAGTGGTTACAGGCTTGTTGCACGTTGACGGGCTTGCTGACACGTTTGATGGATTATTTTCGGGCAGAGGCAGGGAACGTAGCCTAGAGATAATGAAAGATTCTCGCATAGGTGCTATGGGGGCTGGGGCTGTGGTGCTATACTTCACCGCTAATTTTCAAGCCTTTTCTATGCTCAATTCCTCTTGGGTGTTGGCTATAGTGCCTGCCCTATCGCGCTATGCTATGGCTAAACTGATGAGTGACGTTCCATACATAAGCAAAGATGGCATAGCAAGGGTATTTCTAAATAATAAATTGTCTCATGTGCAGCTCGTGCCCTTCGTTCTGTTGGCGTTGATTGCTCTAGGTGTAAAGATGACGCTTGCTTTTATTATTGTTGCAGTTGTAAGTTATAGGTTGATTAGCTCGTGGTATGTGCGGAGGCTAGGCGGCATCACGGGCGATATGATAGGTGCACTCGGCGTAACGATAGAGACGTTACTGTTCTTAACGGCGGGCTGGCTTTCATGACGCGTTATGAACACGGCGGCAATGTTTGGACTATAGCAAGAACTTATGGATATGTCCCTAAGGATATAATTGACCTATCAACATGCGTCGCCCACAGTGCCCCTAATGCTCTAAAAGAGGTGCTAACGCAAGACTGGCTGTTGGGTGTATTGCCTGAGCCGTATTCTCCGCTATTCTCAACCAATTATAGAAAAAAAAATAACTTAGAAGCTAATTTTGACGTGCTCTTAACGGCAGGCACTACTGAGGTAATCTATGCTATAAGCCGAATGTTTGCGGGCAAAAATGTGAGTATTATTCCGCCTACGTATATGGACTATGAACGTGCGGCAGGGCTGGCGGGGATGAATATCAATTTTGATAACTATGATAATGTTAAACTAGCATTTATATGCAATCCAAACAATCCCACCGGAGAACTTATATCCCAAGAGGTTATAGTTAAGCTAGTTGGTAAATACCCTGACACTTTATTTGTAATAGACGAATCATATATGCCATTCGTCTTTGACGGCTGGACATCTGTCTGTATGGCTAGAAATGTTATCACTTTGCGTTCATATTCCAAAGTTTTCGGAATACCCGGCTTACGGATTGGCTACGTGGTGGCAGATATGGCTATAATAGAGGGGATAAAGGCGCAAATATCAACATGGAGCGTGTCAACTATAGCGCAGCAAGCAGCACTGAAACTGCTTGAAAGCGATGAGATTCCTACTGATAAATTAGACGCTACCGAGCGTATGCGTTTTGTAGAGTTGTTGAGAGCATTGGGGCTTGCCCCTGCTCCGTCTGCCACTCATTTTAATCTGTGTCAGGTGCTTGACGGTGTGGATGCAAAATATTTAGTAGGCACAGCGGCTAAAAAAGGCGTGCTGTTGCGCGATTGTTCTAATATACGGGGTCTTGAAAGTGGCAGTTTCGTGAGGGTAAGTATGCGCAAAGGGTGGCAACAAGCATTAGAGCGGGTGGCGGGATGTATTCGCTGTTAAGGGAGGGCGACCTATCACTGCGCAAGCTGTTTGGGAGGGCGAATAGAGATAGGTTTGCTCGCAAACGGATATTTAGGCATTTTGTTTGGAAAATTATAAGTCTTTTTACGCCTATCGTTAGTTTTGTATTGAGAATGCTCGTTAGAAGCTGGCGTTACAATATAGTTGGCGGTGCTGAAATGGCAGAACGAACGCTGGCGGGAGAGCCTGTTATAGTATCCCTCTGGCACGGGCAGTTGTTGCCGTTGACCTGCTCTATCTTTCACTTGGAAGATAAAAGGGTCGCAACTATGGCATCTGACAGCTATGATGGTGCATTTATTACAGATATATTGCAGCGTTGGGGCTTTGCCGTAGCAAATGGCTCTTCTCGCAGAGGTGGAGCAAAAGCAGTTGTGCTTGCTAAAAGGCTCATAGACAGTGGGCATTGGTTTGCTATCACGGTTGATGGTCCTGTCGGTCCGCGCCATATCGTCAAACAGGGCATTGTTTATATGGCTAAAAAAACTAACGCTACCGTATGGACAGGAGTGTGTCGCTGTGGCAACGCTGTTCAGTTTAAGAGCTGGGACAAATTCGTCTTGCCGTTGCCATTCTCTAAAATAGATGTGCATTTTTCTGAATGTTGCAAGCTGAATACTGACACAAGTGTTGAAGCCCTTGAACGAGATAGATTGCTCATTGAAAAGCGAATGTTGGAGGAATACGATAGAGTCTCTAATGATGTTCTTTCTAAGAATCATATATAACCTGTTGATTGCGCTTATATTCGTTCCTGCGCTAATCTTTGGACTTATAAAGCGTAATACACAGCCGCACTTCTTCCAGCGGCTAGGGTTGGGATTGCCCTGCAGTAGCAGACGAGAGCAATGTCCGTCAGTTTGGCTTCACGCCTCTAGCGTGGGGGAGGTGCGCAGTCTGGCAAACGTAGTGGCGAAGATACGCGCTGATTACCCGCAATATGACGTAATAATGTCAACTTTTACCGAAACTGGCTATGCTAATGCGCAAGACAATATAAAGCCTGATGCCGTGTTTATGCTCCCATTTGAGGTATCATTCGCTTTTACTAATATATTAAACAATTTCAACGTGAAGCTGGTGTTGATTACTGATACGGAACTTTGGCACAATTTCATATATAGCGTTAGTAAGCGTGTGCCACTAGTTTTACTGAATGGGCGCATATCAGACAGAACGTGGGTGCGTTATAAAAAATTATCCTTCATCTTTGCGCCTATGTTAAAGAAGTTTAATAACATACTAGCTAAAAGCGAGCTTGATGCCGCAAGGTTTCGCGAGATAATGAAACATGATACTGAAAAGGTTGAGAATGCTGGCAATATAAAATATCAAAAGGACATTGTCCCTCTGCATCCTGATGTGATGGCTCAATTTAGTGGTCGTATCGCAATCGCCGCCAGCACACACCACCCAGAGGAGGAAATCTTTCTGAAATGTGCACTGACCTTTAAGAGCCAATACGACAAAGTCGTTATAGTCCCCCGACATATCAATAGGACTGATGAAATTATCGCAATAGCTGGAAAATTGGGTTTGTCCGCTGGCAGGTATTCACGGGGACAATTTAATTCTGACGTTATTATCGTTGATGCCTTTGGGTTGTTAGGGCAAATGTATCAGGTATCAGAGCGAATATTTATAGGCGGCTCGCTTGTGGGTGTTGGCGGGCACAATATCTTTGAAGCATTGCAATACGGCAAACCAGTAGTTGTGGGCAAATATTATTTTAATTTTAGGGATATAGCAGAGTTAGGGCTGAAAACGGGCATAGTTCACGTGGTGCAAAATGAAGATGAACTGCTATCATACTTTCAGGCTGACAGCGTAGATGGCAAGGCAGATTTTAACGTTTTCTTTAAGACGTTGGATGCCGAACAGGAGCTTTATAGACGAAAGATTGACGAGTGTTTTAACCTCTATCTCGGCGATAAGGGAATGTGTAGAGAATAAAAATTACTACCCCCTCAGTTTCGCCCCCAATTTATCCTTTAACGTATCAGCCATTTTTGTTAGCAGTGGGTTGATTTCATCGTCCGCCAGCGTCCTGTCGTCTGTTGAAAAGTATATGCGGTAGGCTAGGCTGTGCTCATCAGTGGCAATGCCTTCGCCGCTGTATTCGTCAAATAAAACAATGTCTGTAATATATTTGCTTACAGACTTTATGGCTGCCACCATATCTTGCGCATGGACATTCCTGCCAACTACCACAGAAATATCTTTATACGTAGCAGGGAAACGTGAAAACGCTTTATATGAATATTTGTTGGTCTGCGATAGTGCGAATAGCGCATCAAAATCTAACTCGGCTATATAGACAGGTGCTTTTAAGTCTAGTTTCTCAACAATATCAGGATGCAAAGCACCTAAATAACCAAACCTCTGCCCACCAGCAGTGATATATGCCGACTTGCCAGGGTGCAAGAATAATTCTTGCGCCGTTTCATAGCCTAACTTCACATTAAAACTGCCACACAGGTTATCAAGCGTTGCTTTCAGCTGATAAAATACGTCAACCTGCGGTTGTTTCACCCAGCTTAGCGGAGCAAACTCGCCCATTACACCGATAGATATTCTTGTGGTTTCCTTTGGTTGCTTATCAGCCGACTTCTCAAATGTCTTGGCAAATTCAAATAGCCTGATACTGCGCTTGCCACTGTTCCAGTTAGTTTCTAGTGCCTTTACCACACCGGGGAATAGCTGTGTACGCAACGTTTGCATCTCTTTTGATATAGGGTTTAGCACGTCCACAAGCTTTGCCCCATCGTCAAATAGCTTTAAGTAAGCCCGTTCCATAAACGAATAGTTTATGGTTTCGTTAAAGCCCATTGCGGCTAACAGTCTGCGCACGTTCCTGCGCGCCAGTTGGAACGTGTTAACTACTACCCTGTCAGCGGTCACTGCAGGCAGAGTCAGAGGTATCTTATCCAGCCCGTAGAGGCGAGCAACTTCCTCAGCAAGCCCTGCCTCGTGAACTATATCCGAACGGTGGCTTGGAATAACAGCCGTTATCTCGTCCCCGCTGATTTCCGTTGATATGTCCAGCCTATCAAACATCTCTGCCATAGCTCTGACAGGCACTTCCACGCCGATTAAGGCGCAGATTCTCTGAACGCTAGCCTTTACCTCCAACATATTGGGGATAGTGCCCGCTTCAAGTGCTCCGTTGCAAATAGTCCCGCCGCAAATATCCGTTAGCAGAGTAGCAGCATAGTCCAGCAACTCACGTGTCCTGCCCCAATCCACCCCGCGCGAATACCTATAAGCCGCATCAGAGCTTATGCCTAACTTATTTGCTGTATATGCGTTCAATTTTGGCGTAAAATATGCACTTTCTAGTATAATGTCCGTTGTGCTGTCGTTAATACCAGAGTCCTCACTCCCCATCACACCGCCAAGTGCGACTACCTTTGTCTCATCAGCAATAACCACAGTCTTGCCGTCTAATATACGTTCTTTGCCGTCTAGCGTAATCACACGTTCCCCGTCTTTAGCGTGGCGCACAATGATGTCTTGTCCCACAAATTTGCGGTCAAATGCGTGCAATGGCTGTCCCTGCTCAAACATTACATAGTTTGTCACGTCAACAGCGTTGTTTATCGGGCGAATTCCCGCACTTTTCAGCTTTAACTGCATCCATAGTGGCGAGGGCGCAATCTTAACTCCCTTGACTAGCCGTGCAGAGTAATACGGACAAGCCTCTTCATATTCCAGCTTCAAGCCAACCTGCCCTGATATAGGTTCAGAGCTTTCATTTAGCTCTGTATCTGTTGATACTAGTGGCAGTCCGCATACAGCGGCAACATCGCGCGCAATCCCATAAATGCTGACGCAGTCCCCCCTATTGGGTGTAATGCCAAATGTAAATATGGTGTCGTTCGTGCCGATAATGTTGTTTGCGTCTATGCCCACCTCTGTATCGTCAGGCAAAATCAATATGCCGTTGTGTTCATCTGATAGCAATAGTTCGCGTTCGGAGCAGAGCATTCCGCAGGACTCAATCCCGCGCAGTTTTGCCTTGCTGATTTTCACCCCGCCCGGTAGCTCTGCGCCGATTTTTGCAAGCACTATCTTAATGCCACTACGGACGTTCGGTGCTCCACAGACAATCTGTAGCTCCTCCGTGCCGTCAGTCACCCTGCAAAGGTTTAGTCTATCAGCTTGCGGGTGTTTGCCCGCCTCTAGCACGTGCCCAACGACTATGTCCTTTATGTATGGACGCTCTTCTATAAGTTCCACTTCAAGCCCTGCGGATGTTAATTTAGCCGCAAGTTCTTGTGGAGTGTATTTTGATGTATCAACAAATTCATTCAGCCAGCTGAGACTAACTCTCATCTTATCCCCCTAAAACTGCTCTATAAACTCAAGCCTATTCTCAAAGAATAGCCGTAAATCGTCTATACCATATTTCAGCATTGCAATGCGCTCCATGCCCATACCGAATGCAAAACCACTATATACTAGACTGTCTATGCCCACCGCCGCAAGCACCTCTGGGGCGACCATACCGCTACCGCCTATCTCTAACCAGCCAGAACTTTTGCAAACGCGACAACCCGCCCCTTTACAGATTACACAACCCATATCAACCTCCATAGATGGCTCAGTGAACGGGAAATAGCTAGAGCGGAAACGCGTTGGTATGTCATCGCCGAACATTAGGTGAACAAATAATTGTAGCGTGCCTTTCAGGTCTGACAGACTAATGTTTTTATCAACGAGTAGCCCCTCAACTTGATGAAACATAGGCGAATGCGTGCTGTCGTGGTCAGAGCGATAGACTTTACCGGGAGCTATTATGCGAACGGGCGGTTTCTTGTTTAGCATTGTCCGCACCTGAACGGGTGATGTATGCGTTCGTAGCACCACGTCTTCGCTAATATAGAATGTGTCTTGCATATCACGTGCCGGGTGTCCTTTCGGCATATTAAGCATCGTAAAGTTATACAAATCAAGCTCTGCCTCCGGACCAGTCGCCACAGAGAACCCCATAGCACCGAATATATCAACAATTTCATCGTATATCTGATAGACAGGGTGCAAGTGCCCTAACGGGGCTGGTGCTGCTGGCATAGTTACGTCTATACACTCATTCGCCAGCTTTGCATTGCGTTCAGCAGACTTCAACTCCGTTTGTTTAGTGTTGAACAGCTCTTCAAATGCTAGACGCAATTTGTTAATCTCTGCTCCAGCCGCAGGGCGTTCATCAGCAGGTATGGCAGACAGTTGCTTATTCAGGTCTGTTATAACCCCTTTCTTCCCTAAATATTTGACTTTAATATTATAAAGCCCAGCCAAATCAGTGCAGGAGTGGATTTCCCCTGTGAAATCGTTTATAAGTGCAGTATTATCCATACAAACCTCGTCTAGTTCCTCTTAAATGTTATAGCACATTTTTTCTGTATATACACTCATCTTCGCCTATGGTGTAGAAATCTGTTAACTGAGCGTTTAGACTATACCCTGCATGCTCATAAAATGCACGTGTATGGGCGTATTGCTCGCGTGATGAAGTGGAAATAAATATCTGCCTGCCATTTCTTGCACGCACTTCCTGTTCCACAGCCGCTAGCAACATCTGTCCGATACCTGCACCCTGCAATGAGAGTTTGACAACTATCCAGTAGAGGTCATAACTGCCACTTGTCAGGGGTATTTCGCCATAGCAGACGTAGCCCACAACCCGCCCATCAAGCTCTGCAAATATAAATAGGTATTCGTCAGGCTTGGCAAGCGTTTCTACGGCTAACTCTCCAGCGGTGGCAATCTCCGCTTCAGAGAAAAAGGCTGTATCAGAGGCAATTTCACGGATAGCGACTGGGTCGCTATCTTTCAGGATAGTGCGCAGTGTTATGTTCATAGCAAAAACCAGTTTGTTAAATTCCCCAAACTTTCATTTTTTGCTCTCGCAAACTGCGCAGTTGTTGCATGTATAGTCTGCGCCCAATATTCACAGCCTGCCTCCTCTGCCTGTTGTTATCTTTGGACTAATCTTATATTAAAGACTAGCAGAAATCAATGCCAAATATTTTAATGTAAATTATAAAAATAACATAATTTTTTATAGGGGTGAGGGTGTTTTTGTGTCTTTTTACCTCTTGACAACATATCTTATATGGTATAAGATACTGCACTATCACTATGTGGGAGATTGAGTTTTATAAAACCGCTGAGGGCAAAGAAGTGATTGCCGATTTCCTTGATACCCTTCCTACTAAACACAGGGCAAAGGTTTTATGGGAAGTTGACTTGTTGGCAACCTATGGAACAGCCTTGTCTATGCCATATACTAGGCATATTGAGGGTAAATTATGGGAGTTGCGCATTAAGTTTGCCAGCGATATATCTCGTATATTTTACTTCGTCCTACAGGGCAATAAAATAGTCTTGTTGCACGGGTTTGTCAAGAAAACTGATAAAGTCTCTCAGGGCGAGATTGACAGAGCAAAAGAACACTTAAACGATTACGAGAGGAGGTGTTTGAATGAACTTTGAGGAATACAAAAGAAAGGCGTTTGTGGCTGACCCTGCATTGCTTGATGAGTATAATGCATTAGAACCAGTATATACTGTGATAAAGCAACTGATACAGGCACGTATTGACAACAAGATGACGCAGCAACAACTCGCTGATAGGCTAGGCATAAATCAAAGCCATATTAGCAGGCTAGAGAGTGGCACTTACAATCCATCGCTTACGTTCCTAAAACGTGTAGCAACGGGGCTAGGCAAGGAACTGCACATTGAGTTTAGATAAAACAAAACGACCTATTCATCAGAGAAAAAGCTCGTGTCAGAGACGATTTCAAGGGGTTATATATCCCATATTGATATAGCTAACGTCCGCTCCAAATAAGGCTTTTTAGCCATTTTCCCACCTTACAACATTTTTGTTGTAGGTATTCTAGCATAATTTACAAGGCTTTTCAAGAAAAAAGCGTAAATCCGTTGCAACATCGCTGATTTACGCCTTTTGTGTTATTGTCCCCTTTGCCTGCTGTTATCCTTAGGTTAATCTTATGTCGAACACTAACTAAAATCATTTCCTTGATTTTAGTTAGTGTTCGACATAAGATTAACCTAAGGATAACAGCAGGCAAAGGGGACAATAACACAAAAGGCGTAAATCCGTTGCAACATCGCTGATTTACGCCTTTTGTGTTATTGTCCCCTTTGCCTGCTGTTATCCTTAGGTTAATCTTATGTCGAACACTAACTAAAATCAAGGAAATGATTTTAGGTGCATACCCTCCCTCCCCCCTTGCCAAGTTTAAGAATACCTAGTATAGTGGATATAGACTTTGGGAGGTCAGGGCAATGTCTGATATATTGATAGTAATAGACTATCAGCACGATTTTGTGGATGGTGTGCTCGGTAGCAAAGAGGCACAGCAGCTGTATCTACCGCTGAAACGGCTTGTGGAGAGCTACATTGCTGATAAGAAAAACATAATATTCACAGTGGACACGCATGATGGCAGTAAATATGCCGATACTCAAGAGGGGCGCAAGCTACCAATTAAACACTGCATTAAAGACAGCAATGGCTGGCAATTATATGGAGACTTCAAGGTGTTGGCAGACAACAACAGGGGGTACGTGCACTTAGCAGAGAAGAAAACATTTGGCTCGCTTGACCTAGCAAAGAGTGTGAAATCCGCTTGTGGCGGTGCGCCTAATGAAATAATACTAGCGGGGGTAGTAACGGACATCTGTGTTATCGCTAATGCAGTGCTATTAAAAACCGCTTTCTCTGAAGCTACAATAAAGGTAGCGGGCAATTTATGTGCTGGCACTACCCCTGAAATGCATGAGAAGGCACTAGCCGTGATGACCAGCTTACAGATAGAAGTTGTAAAACAATAAAAGGGGATGAGCTGAATGAATGAATTTAACTTTGACAGCATGAGGGTGCAAAAGTTATCGCAC
>BNUJ01000046.1 GCA_025997275.1 Deferribacterales bacterium | reverse complement strand
CTAAAACATTTATCACCAATGCTGATTACATCATACATATCAAAAGGTGCATTAGATGCTTCAGGCACAACAGCATTAAGAGCAGGTATATTTTCAACAACGTCCTTGTGGTCAGCCTCTATCAAAGGGGGCAGTTCAGCATTGTTAGATGGGAAGAATGAAAGCAAACGCCTAGTAATATTCAGCGCATCTTCTTCGTCTTCTGCTTCAAAGTGTATAACGCCAGACTTAGTAGCATGTGGTTCCGTGCCACCCAAGTCTTCCATAGTAACTTCTTCGCCAGTAACCTGCTTAATAACCTTAGGACCAGTGATATAAAGTTGCCCTTGATTCTTTATCTGAATGATAAAGTCAGTCAACGCTGGCGAATAAACTGCACCGCCTGCGCAAGGACCAGCAATGATACTAATTTGCGGGACAACGCCACTAGACTTAACGTTGCGGTAGAATATCTCGCCATAGCCTGAAAGCGCATCAACACCTTCCTGCACACGAGCACCACCACTGTCGTTAATACATACAAACGGAGCACCATTCTTGAGTGCAGCGTCCATAGCAACACATATCTTGCGCGCATGGGCTTCGCCCACTGTTCCCGCCAAAGCACTGAAGTCTTGGCTAGAAACATAAACCGGTCTGCCCTCAACCAAGCCGTGCCCCGTAACAACACCGTCAGCAACAACTTCCTTAGAAGTCATGCCAAACTCAACTGCACGATGCTTTACAAACTGACCAAGTTCTTGGAAAGTGCTCTTGTCTAAGAGTGTAGAGATACGTTCGCGAGCGGTGAACTTGCCTTCGCTGTGAATCTTCTCAATCTTATCCTTACCGCCACCAAGCTCAATCTTCTGCTTTGCTTCCGCAAGCTTCTTCATCCTTTCTTTCATGTCCATAGTCTGTCCTCACTTTTAATTATGAAAAAGATTATAAATCTTTATCTACGTTTTGGCAACACAAAATTTTAATTTTTATAACAATATTTTACTTCACTACTCCCTATTTCATCGTATTGGCTGATATTACCATACGTTGAACCTCCGATGTGCCCTCATAAATAGCCAGTAATTTTATATCACGCATTATCCGCTCCACCCTAGACGGCTTGCTATACCCATAAGCACCCTGTATCTGCACAGCGTTCACCGCATGTTTCATCCCCGCATCAGCCGCAAATACCTTTGCCATAGCAGCTTCGCTGGCAAACGGCTCGCCCGCATCGGCAAGCTCCGCCGCATGGTAAGTCAACAACCTAGCAGCCGTTAAGTCTTTAGCCATATCAGCAATCATCCATTGAATAGCCTGCTGAGCACTGAGCGGCTTGCCGAACTGCACCCGCTTCTTGGCATAGGCTATGCTGTCATCTAGCAACGCCTGCATCATGCCTACACACTGAGCCGCAGCACCTATGCGCCCGCCATCCAGTGCCCCCATAGCCACCAAAAAGCCCAACCCCGGTTTGTTCAACACGTTAGCCTTAGGCACCTTAGCATCGCTAATAACCACCTCGCAGGTGTTAGATGCACGCATACCCATCTTGTCTTCGTGCTTAGATACCCTATATTGCCCCTTCTCTAGTATCATCGCAGTCATACCGCGAGCACCTCTGTCAGGATTAGTCTTAACAATAGCAACTATGAAATCGCTGAATTCAGCATTGGTGATAAATGTTTTAGTTCCGTTGACGAGATAGTAGTCCCCTTTGTCCTCCCCAGTGGTTGACACACTGACGGCATCCGAGCCAGTGCCCGGCTCTGTTAGAGCAAAACAACCTATACACTCGCCCGTAGCAAGTTTTGGCAAATATTTCATCTTTTGCTCTTCAGAGCCAAATTTATATATGCAGTCCCCAGATAACATCTGAACAAGTCCTGTAGTTGACGACGACAAACACTCCCTTGCGGTCTCTTCGGCAACAATTGCGCCACAGAGGTTGTCGTCATATATGGCACCGTATTGCTTAGGGTATTTAACCATAAGCATGTTCTGCTTGCCAAGAGCCTTAAACTGCTCCATGGGGAAAGCCATAGTCTCATCGGCTTCCACCGCACGAGGAGCAAGCTCCGCAAGAGCCACAGAGCGAACAGCCGCCCGTAAATTATTATGTTTTTCGCTGAGCCTCATTTTGTCCACTGCCCCCTCAACTGAGGCACTCTATCACTAAAAAGAATATTTTTCAACTATAAATTTATACATTGTTATAAATTGTTCCAAAGACAGCTCCTCTCCCCTCGCTTTCTCTGTCAAATTCATAGCTGATAGAGCTTCACTCAAACCCTCATAGCCCTTTAAGTTGTTCCTCAACGTCTTACGTTTCTGTGAAAACGCTTGTCGCACTAAGTTGAAAAAATTAACTTCATCATCCGCACCTAACGGGCGACTGCCCTTAGGGGTAAATTCCAGCACAGTGGAATAGACCTCTGTATTCGGATAAAAGTTTGCTCCGCTGATAGCACATAGCTTCTTTATATCGTAATGATAGGAGCAGAAGATTGATAGAGATGAATATTCCCTGCTATTACGACTGGCATTGATTCTAGCTGCTACCTCACGTTGAAACATAAAGACCAGCTTGCGAATATTGCCTATATACTTTGTGCAATGCTCTACTATTTTGACTGATACGTTGTATGGCAGATTGCCGACTACGGTAATAGGCTCGTCATATAGCTTATCCAATTCTACGTTCAGTATATCGTCATTTATTAGCCTTAATGCGGGGAATAGCTCTGCTTTATGAGCCTCTAAAAAACGCACCGCCGTGTCGTCTATCTCCACTGCCGTTAGCTCTGCAGTCCGTTTCGCCAGTGCCTCAGTCAACACGCCGCAGCCTGCACCTATCTCGCATATACAACCGCCACCCGTTGCGTCAGCTATCAGCTCTATAAAATGAGCGTTAGTCAGGAAGTGTTGCCCCAATGATTTTTTGGTATGTCCATATTCCGCACGGAAACGCTTGATTAAATCAGACATTACTATTAGCTGCCATATCAGCCATATTATGTGCCATTATAATGGCATGTTTTAGGCTAGAAATGCTAGCTATACCCTTGCCAGCAATATCAAACGCCGTGCCGTGGTCAACGGACGTACGTATTATAGGTAGCCCCAACGTGATATTGACTGCCGAGCCAAAACCAACCATCTTAATGGGTATCAGTGCTTGGTCGTGATACATCGCTACGACAAAATCATATTCCGCCACTCGTGCGAACAGCGAATCCGCCGCAAACGGACCATCGGCATTAAAACCGTCAGCTTGCGCTCTCTGGACTGCTGGTGCAATTATTTGCGCCTCTTCGTCCCCCAACGTGCCGCTATCCCCTGCATGCGGGTTAAGTCCAGTTACGGCTATACGCGGATTGGGTTCGCCAAAAAACTTGCCCGCATTGTGTGCATTGCGTATAGCTACATATATATTATCTGTCTTTAATGCCCCTGCAACCTTACTAATAGGCAAATGTGTGGTCACTGGGATAACACGCACATGTTCAGAGGCTAATAGCATTGAAAAGTCAGCCGTCTTTGTGAGCGCACCTAAATATTCTGTATGACCATAGAAGTCATAGCCCGCCATAGCTACGCTATGCTTGTTTATAGGGCAGGTAGTTATTGCAGCAACCTCACCCGCCACAGCTAGCTCTACAGCCTTTGCTATGACTTTCATTGCAATATCGCCATACTTGGCACTATGAGTGCCATATTTGATAGAGAAAGCCTCTACGACAGGCGTTTCTATAATTGGATATTCAGGCGAGGTCATGTGCAATATATTCTTAAATGCATCATCTAAGACAAACTTAGGCGTAACAGGGACAAATGGGTATTTGCGGACAAAATCGCCGTCCAACAGTAGCTTGGCGGTAATCTCCGCTCCTACCCCAGCAATATCACCGATAGTTACGGCAATTGGTTTCATAGAGCGATTATAAATGAAAAATGGAAAAAGTCTATTGACAATATGTAGCCTAGAGGACGGCAGGTTATTGACAAAACAACCTGCCTTATAATTTAGAATGCTAGCCCTATTCTGCCACCAGCAAGTGTACCGCGGGCTTCAACCTTAGCATCGTCAGCTACAGTTATTTTAACTTTAGGTATATACTGGACAAATGCGCCAAAGACAAAGTGCCAAGCATATAGGTTCACGCCACCACCTAATGTAGGAGCAACTTTAGAGCCGCTGTTTGAAGAGTCAACGAGAGTATTTGGGGATGGAGTAAACGTGGTCAACTCATATTCTGCTGTTACTTCCGCTAGTGTTAACCCTACGCTACCATAGACATCAAGATGTGAGCCGAGCGGATACCTGCATAAAAACATGAAGCTCGTAAAACTCGCAGTCGTAATTAATTCTTCATAAGTACTACCCACGCTCAACGTCTCTTCAAAAGTAGACGAAGCGGCACTTATCCCAAGTCCGAAGTTCTTATTGAAAAATAATTGGAAGTCCAATTCAATTGCACCAGCCATACTCGGCGATGTCTCAAGACCAGCTGGGAGCGGAGTAGTGTACTTCACATCTGGCGCAGAAGTGCCACCAACAGAGATGTTCCAACGTCTGTTGTGATTGAACTCTGGATTTTCGTCATAAAACCCAGCAAAAGAGTAAGTTCCAAAAGCAACACACAATGTTAAAACGTATAACAGTTTCCTCATACATAACCTCCAACGAGAAATTTCCCCAGCAAAACAACCCCCCCCCCCCCCCCCCTGTCAAGCATATTTTTAGAAGCTATCCTAGCACCCGTTCGTAGGCTGCTCTAACAGCACGTTTGTGCGCTTTAAGGTCGTCGGCAGATACCGATAGCCGTGCAAGACTGTCTTCGCCCAACTTTGTGGTTGGAGTGTTGTCGTATAGCCGTAACATATTTTCTATGCGCCTATAGAACAGATAACCCCGCTCAAATGCGGTATAATCACGCTTGCTCAATGCGCCATATTCATTTAATATCTGCAACGCCTTGAATGTGTTGCGCTCACAGAGCCTATTCTCTAAGCATAGCAGTTGCACAGCAAATTCAATATCCGTCAGCCCCCCTGCGGCACTCTTTATGTCGTAAGGGTTACGCCCCTTCTCCCGCTCTATCCGCACACGCATATCAGCCACCTCTGCCCGTAAATTATCATTTACAGTTGCCAGCCCTAATGCGTTAACACGGATACGGGCAAATCGTTCAGCTAGTTTATCGCTGCCTAATAACACCATAGCTTTAAGTATAGCCTGTTTCTCCCAGACCATAGACTCCCTTTGCTGGTATTCCTCAAAGGCATCCATAGTGGTGACAAGTGCCCCGCTAGAGCCTGATGGACGCAGTTTCATATCCATAGTGTATAGATTGCCATGCATGGTCATAGTGCTTATGTAAGCCCCCGCTCGCTGCACAAGCCTATGATAAAATTCACTATTTGTTAGTTGTCTGCTCCCATCTGCTGGTCTAGTTGTGCTCCCGTCTGCCTCGTATAGCACTATTAAGTCTAAGTCGCTTGCAAAACTCATCTCTCCGCTACCGAGTTTCCCCATAGCTATTACCGCATAACCTGCTGGTTTTCCATCCTCCCCGCTGGGGCGTCCGTAGCGCACCGCTAAATCATTATAGCAACGTGTAAATGCAACTTCCGCCACCGCACGGGCAAGCTCTGACAGCATCTCCATAACAGCTAAAACATTTACTTTGTCATTTATAAATGGATATGCAATTCTAAATAACATCTCCTTGTGGGCTCTCCGCATATACTCATACTCGGCTTCAGTGTCAAACCCTCCTGCGGACAGATTTTCAAGTAGTTTATTCTTGTAGCTTGCCTGTGTAATCTGCGGGAGCGTCAGGTTAAATATTAGCTCTATAATCCCCTTATTTTGCAGGATAGTATCTGTCAGATATGGCGATAGAGCGAACAGACGGTTCATGTCGGCTAGAATCTTCCCATCAGTAGCATTGTAGTATTCATATAGCATGTATAGCGCACTGCTACTATTGAATAATCGCCTATATGTTGCTAATATAGTTGCAAGGGTATCACTTGTGAGTGCCTGCTCTAATGCCTTGCCAAATATAGTTTTCATCATGACCATATCTTGCGGACGATTGCCCCCGCTGGCGGGGCTATACATAGCGTGGTATAGAATATTGGCACACCGCTCAGGCTCTTTAGCTCCTAGCCGTTTTAGCGACAGCGCAGCCTCCGCTTCGTCAAACAAGTCGTCAAACAGGAATTCTCCCAGCGTTATACGCCGTTTATCGTCCCCTATAAAGCAATTGTATATCGCACTGACACCATCAGCGTATTTTTTGTAGTCATCTTCAAATAAGGCTGCATCACTATATCCGCACCTTTCTAAAAATAGAGCAAATTCTGATGCGTTTTCTGGCACGGTGTAAATCTGCTGTTCGTTAGCTAGCTGGGCTTTGTGCTCTAACTCCCTATAAAATCTATATGCTTCAGCCATAAATGCAGCGTCTTTTGGAGCAATCGCCCCGCCAACAGCTAATTTATCTAATGTTTCAAGGGTAGCAGCAGTGTCTATCTTATGTTTAGGGTAGGCAATTATCTCTAAAATCTGTGTCAGGAACTCTATCTCACGCAAGCCCCCCCGCCCAAGTTTAACATTTTTTGCCCCCTTGTAGCGCAATTTAGCACGCGCCTGTGCCTTGCGGAGTATGTCGGTAGCTTCGTCTATAAATCGTTTATCCAACGTCCGCCGAAATATGAACGAGCGAACCGCCGCAAAGAACGCTGCAGACACCTCACGGCTACCCGCAGAGTGTCCGCCCTTTAACAACATCATCCGCTCCCAAGTCTGCCCATAGCTCTCGTAGTAACTACTATATCCGCTGACGGGCAGTGCCAGTGCACCCTGTTCTCCCTCTGGACGCAAGCGAGTGTCCACACGAAACACAAAACCATCAGTGGTGTGGCTCATCATCAGTTCCACTGTCTTTTTGGCAACCTCAGAGTAGTATTCGTGGTAGGTGATGTCTCTGATGCCAGCCAGCAATATGTCTTCGCCCGCCTCACTATATACGAATACAATGTCAATATCTGAACTAAAATTTAACTCCCTAGCCCCCAGCTTGCCAAGCCCAATAATCGCCATGTTCTGCGGGTAGTCTTTTATGTTATACCTGCAAGCAACGCTCGCCAGCGCATAGAGCAACGCAAACTCCAGCGCGGTATTCGCTACCGCCGTGAGGTGCGCCGTCTTAACTTCAAGGCTATCTTTTAGATATAGCTCGCGAACGCATATCTTTAGATATTCATCGTATTTATAGTCCCTTAAAAACTTCAGAAACTTGCTCTCTGTCATATCTAACACTTGCATGCCGCTCAACCTCGCGAATTCTGCCTCTTTACATGGGGGAATTCGCTCCATAGTGCAGATTATTTCTAATACACGCACGTAGTCAGCGTTTATGCGGTTAGACAAAAACAAGGCATGTTTTTTAACCAGCGTTAGGGCAACTTCAGCTTCATCCCTATTCATAGTGAACCCTTTCTAGGTATAGCCCCTGCGGAGGTGCAGTTATGCCCGCAGAACGACGAGCTTTTGCAGCTATTATATCTAATATGTCGCTAGGAGTGCGTTTCTCCACAGCAAACTGAACGGCGGTGCCTACTATTATCCGCACCATATTGTGTAAAAATCCGTTAGCGTTTATTTTAATGTTTATATAATCGCCGTTTCGCTCTGCGCTAGTCCAGTTTATAAGTCGCACGCACTCCTCTTTAACGCTTGATTTTACGCAAAATGAGGTGAAGTCGTGGTTGCCCTCTATCAGCTTTAATAGGTTTGCGATATATTCCACATCTAACCTATCTCTGCGATACCATGCTCGGTTAGTATCAAGTGCGGCACGGGTGCGCCTATTAAGTATTACGTATTTATAAGTTTTGCTGACGGCTGATAGCTGTGCGTGGAAGTCCAACGGCACATCTCGCACATCCAGCACCCCTATATCACGTGACAGCATTGTATTTAGCGCAAATAAAACGGAATGGTTTTCTCTGTATATATCAGCCGTGTAATGGAATACCTGCCCTAATGCATGGACACCGCTATCGGTGCGCCCTGAGCCTATTATTGCTACCCGCTGTCCGCCGTATAGCTGAGACAAAACCCTTTCTATCTCCCCCTGAATGGTGACACCCTCGTCTTGGATTTGCCAGCCACAATAATTGGTGCCGTCGTATTCGCAGACGCAGAGCTTACGATAGGGCAAGTTTTGCTCCCGCAGATATTACAATCGCTATTGATATTGCAACGAAATCAAACCAGTTGAAAGCCGCAAGCGCAAAGAAAGAGGGGTTTCCCGTGCGGTAGCGCAGTGCAATAGCTATCTGAGATGCATAGCGAAATGTGCGGACTAGCAACGGGGTGATAAGCGCACTAACTACGCGAACGGTGCGCAACAATGGCAGACTCTCCCCCTTTAGTGGCAGTATGCCCTTTAGCCGCTGCACGTCCATAATCTTACCCCCCTCGTTAAACAACAGCGGGATAAAGCGCAATGTCACCAGCACACTAAAGGCGGCATCTAGCGGAGATATTCTAAAATATTTCAATGGTTGAAAGAGCAGATAAAATATTTTAACTATATCGCTTGCAGGCGTTGTCCGCACAAAGAGCAATGAAAAGCCCACTACCATTGCAAATTTTGACACATAGAATACTGCATATATAGTTGTCTCATTAGTTGGTCTGCTCCAGTGCCCGTCAGCACTAACGAATAACTGTATCAGCAGTGTAAATATGAAAAAAAATAAGAACGGACGCAACACGGCAACCGCTTTCAGAGGCGTCAATCCGCAGAATACACCTAGCAACAGGTAACATACCAATAACGTGGCAAGTTGCGGAAACGTGTTCGTAAGCCCCGTTGCAGCGATGAAACAAAACGATATCAGCATCCGCGCTAGCGGGTTGAGGCGGGACATTATTTTTTAGGTTTGTCTGGCTCATCCTCGCCATTCAAGCCTTTCTTGAAATTGCGGATAGCCTCACCCAACCCCCTGCCAAGCGAGGGCAGACGGGACGCACCGAACAGCACAGCTACAACAAGCAAAACGATTAGTATCTGATGGCTGCCTATACCCATAAACACACCTCCGAGCACACTGGCATATCATACACACTATTAGAAATATGTCAATGAACTAAAATAGTTAGTGCTTAAATATCGGTTGGTTAAATTTACACGTTTTTTTATTGACATAAAATCTATTACTTATAGGCATTTGGTACGCTTTCGTCAGGCATAATTTACTTGTTTCTAGTTCAGTCAAATATCTATTCGCTATCTTTGTGCTAAAATAAATACGTTGAATAAATTATATAATGCGGTTATAATCTCAGCCATAATATGCGAGGAGGTGCCAAATGAGTGTGGATTTGAAATCGGCGGTGCTGGAACTTATCCGCAGGTCATCTACCAGCCTGCACCCATCATGGGAAAGGGCAATAGCTGACGCCGCAGGCAAAGAAGATAAAGATTCTAGTGCAGGCACAGTTTTCAGCACTATACTTGAAAACATTAAGCTTGCGCGCGATAAGTCTGCTCCTATATGTCAGGATACAGGTTCACTAACCTTTTATGTGGATTACCCTGCTGGAGGACGCGAATCTAATTACACAAATGCGATTATAGACGCTGTTATTGATGCTACTGGCAAGCAATATCTGCGTCCTAACGCTGTTGATAGTATTACTGGCAAAAATACTGAAGATAACACTGGCGTTAATGCGCCTGTGTTTTACTATCATCAATGGGATAAAAACGAAGTGCGAATTCGCTTTATGCAAAAAGGCGGCGGCAGTGAGAACTGCGGTGCTCAATACCGCATACCCGATTCCCGCATAGGTGCTGGCAGAGACCTGAAAGGTGTTCGCAAGGTTGTGATAGATGCAGCACAGCAGGCGCAAGGACAAGGCTGTGCCCCCGGTATATTCGGCGTAGCAATCGGTGGCGATAGAGCTAGCTGTGCAAAGTTTGCCAAAGAACAGCTATTTAGGAAATACGGCGAGCGCTCGTCTGACCCAGAGTTGGCAAAACTAGAGAAACAGTTGCTTGATGATATAAACTCACTGGGGATAGGACCAATGGGCTTTGGTGGCAAGACAAGCGCATTAGAGGTGTTTATCGCATCACAGCACAGGCACCCCGCTACCTATTACGTTTCCATCGCCTACCTCTGTTGGGCTAATAGGAATGGGACTTTAACAATAAACGGTGATAAGGTGACTTATGATTAAGAAAATTACTACTCCAATATCGCTTGATACTGTAAAGGGGCTAAAAGCGGGCGACCGCGTTCTATTAACGGGCAGGATAGTTACAGCGCGAGACGCTGCACACAAGCTAATGATAGAAAAAAAACCTGATTTTGTTCGCGAATACCTAAAAGAATCCGTAATATACCACTGCGGACCTGTAGTTAGCAAAGATAGCGCGGGCAAATGGCACTTCGTATCAGCAGGTCCTACCACATCTAGCCGTGAAGAGCCTTATGAGGCTGACGTTATACAGGAATACACAGTGCGTGGCGTTATCGGCAAGGGCGGTATGGGTGCAAAGACTTCCGCAGGCTTGCAGAAAACTGGTGCGGTATATCTGCATGCAGTGGGTGGTGCAGGTGCGTTGATAGCCGAATGTGTTAAAAATGTAGAGACTGTCTTAATGTATGAAGAGCTTGGTAGCCCAGAGGCATTTTGGGTGATAGACGTAGTGGACTTCCCGCTCGTTGTCACTATGGATGCACACGGCGCAAGCCTGCATGCTGAAGTTCTAAAAAACTCTGAAGCAAAGGCTAAGAAACTATTAGAAAGCATAAGATAATTTACCCATCCCCCTCTAACGAGGGGGGAACTTTTATTTAGGATATATTTATGAAAATACTTGTAACTGGCGGTTCGGGCTATTTTGGCTCGTGTTTAATAAAAAAACTGACAAAGCGTGGCAGCTTTCAAATAGCCTCACTTGACCTTAGCGATGCAGATGATAGACCGCAAGCTGTGGAATTTTTTCGCGCGGATATTCGCGACCTAGATGCCGTTAGCAAAGCGTGTATAGGTGTTGATATAGTCCTGCACAATGTGGCACAGGTGCCACTTGCTAACAACTCGCAACTATTTGAATCGGTAAATGTAGGCGGAGTGGAAACTCTGCTTAAAGCGTGCCTAGAAAATAAGGTAAAAAAGGTAGTTTATACCTCATCTTCAGCAGTATTCGGCGTGCCTCAAAACCTGCCAATCACAGAAACTACTCCTACTTTGCCTAAAGAGTCTTACGGCGCGACTAAACTGGCAGCTGAGAAGGTGTGTGCCGAATATATCCAAAAGGGGCTAGATATTAGTATTGTCCGCCCGCGCACTATATTAGGCGGGAATGGGCGGCTAGGAATCTTCCAAATATTATTTGAATGGGTTAGCGAGGGCAGGCACATTCCTATGTTCGGTGACGGCAGTTACCCATACCAATTTGTTCATAGCGATGATTTAGCAGAGGTTTGTATTAGAGCGGGCGAACGTGCAGGCTCGTCTATCTATAATTGCGGTGCTGAAAGATACGGCACTATGCGCGACATTTTACAAGCACTCTGCGACCACGCTAAAACAGGGGCAAAGCCACGTAGCATACCGATGGCTCCTGCGGCGTTAGCCATGAAGATTATCAACAGACTTGGACTCTCCCCGCTGACTGATTGGCATTGGCTCAGCTATGGGATACCCTACTATTTTGATACCTCTAAGATTCGCACAGAACTTGGCTATACGGCAAAATATTCTAACGATGAGATGATATGCGAAAGCTACGACTGGTATATAGCAAACAGAGACAGGATACATTACATTGGCGAGGGGGTAAGC
>BNUJ01000045.1 GCA_025997275.1 Deferribacterales bacterium | reverse complement strand
CTATTACACTCAGTTTTGCTCGGCATGTCTGATGGGGCCTGAAGTGTAGCGTGGTGTGTGGTAGGAGATCGTCGGTGGAACGCTTCGTGGTGGGGCGCATGTGGGGGGGGGGGGGGGGGGGGGAGGGGGGGGGGGGGGGGGGGGGGGGGGGGGGGGGGGGGGGGGGCAGTGTAAGCACTGGAATCTAGCCCTTGTCGTATCAGCAGTGGCATTTGCCTTGCACCCGCAATCTGGCTTGTGGAGTTTTTGTGCCATAGCGGTTTTATACATTGTAGATTGTATTATAAACAAGCAACTGGACAAATCTATATGGAAAGGTTTCATTTTTTTGGTGATAGCTGTCCTTGCTGTTAGCTTGCCTCCCCAATTGACGAATTTCAACTCCCACCCTAAAGACATTTTTGAGATTATAACCTCTTTAAGGCAAGCATTTCATTATAATCCAATGCACTACGCCTTTACAAAAGGACTACATTCATTTGTTAGACAGAGCATTATTTTAGGTTTATTTGTTGTGTTATTTTGGCTATGGATTGGTTCATCAGTCTCTGCCAAGAGAGTTCGTCTGACAGCTGTTGTCTTTGCCACCTCGTTCTTTATCGCCCTTGCCCTTAACTATCTGTTCACAAATATTTTAGGCTCATTATTTTTGACTATGCTGTTCATTTCTAAATATTTGCCATACCCGTTTTTGTTGATGCGAATTTTATTTGTCAATTATTTTGATGATAAACTATCAAGGGGGAATTACATTATAGCCCTTATCTTATGGGTGATAATCTTTACAGCTAGAAGTAAGGCTGCTCTGTGGTGTTTGCCACCACTGATAGCTTATGAGTTTGCTGTGAAAAAAGGTTATATAGATGAACAAAGCATATCAGCTCGCCTATTTGGATATAAACACTATTTTTTAGGGTTAGGTTGCCTATTAGCCACGTTATGGACTATACATGAGGGTATGCGTCCTGATAGAAACCTATTTTTGACCACACCCACAGAAATACTTGTTAGAACGGAAATGACAGATGATATTTACGAGATAGCAAATAAGTTTCGCAAGTTGACCAGTAAGAATGACAGATTGCTTTTAGACCCATACCATAAAAGGAGAGGAATGTTTTCAATTATCAGCCAGCGTGATGTTTATCTTATAGGTGAGGAGGGACCAGAAACTTATTTTGGACTATATGAAAAAGAGAAACGGGTTAGAAAGCTAGGATGTGTGTATGAAGGTGATTTTGCAAAGAAAACTCCCGCTGAAATCGTTGCGCTATTAGACGAAATAGCTTATAAATACGTGTTGGTAGATAACGCCAGCGAGCAGTTCAAGAGCTTCAGCGGGCTGACACCTGTCATTGAACAAGGAACGTGGACGATATTTATGCGAAAATGAAACAGCAACATAGGCTATATAATGCTATTGCTAAACAAATGCTAGCGGGATTGCATAGTCGCTTTTGCTCATTCTAATCCTGACTAATCTAATGTGCAATATTATAATAGTCAACTAATTGATAAGTCAAGACTTTTTTAATATCAGTCCGACCGAAATGCAATACGGTTGCATTTCGGTAAAAAATGTGTTAAGGTGCCGTGTATGTTGTATCGGGAGAGGACGCTTCAACGTGTAGTGCTAAAGGCTTCGGACAATTTTAAGATTGTCCTGCTTACTGGTATGCGCCAAGTTGGCAAGACAACATTTCTGCACCACATCGCTAGTAATGAGCGTGTTTATGCCACCTTAGATAACCCTAGAGACCTTACACTGGCTAAGAACGAGTCAGATTTTTTCCTACAGACCTATAAACCGCCCGTTATGATAGACGAAATCCAATACGCACCAGAGCTTTTCCCATATATCAAAATGCTAGCCGATAGTGCCGATATTTATGGGTTAGTTTGGCTGACTGGCTCTCAGCAGTTTGAGCTGATGAAAGGAGTATCGGAAAGCCTTGCTGGACGTGTTGTTATCATCAATATGTTGGGTTTTTCTGTATATGAACGTGATGGGCTTGGGGAGCAACAGAAACCATTTTTGCCAGCATTTGAGCAACCCAGCATTCTAAAAAGACGTAGTTTGCCCGATACGTATAAAATTATCTGGAAAGGGGCATATCCTGAAATAGTTGACAAGGATGATGACCAGTGGACAAATTTCTACTCGTCATATATCAAAACGTATATTGAAAGAGATGTGCGCCACATCGCCAATATTAACAATGAGCAAGATTTTGTCAAATTTCTAAGTGTTGTTGCAGCACGAACGGCACAGGAATTAAATATTGCCGAAATTGCAAGGGATGTAGGTATTGCTCCAAACACGGCTAAAGCATGGCTGTCAATATTAGAATCATCGGGCATAGTGTATATGTTAAAGCCATACTTTAAGAATGTTTCTAAGCGGTATATTAAAAGACCCAAGCTATACTTTATGGACACTGGGCTTGTAGCCTACCTGACATCGTGGAATACATCCGAAGCACTTGAAACTGGTGCTATGAGCGGGGCTATATTTGAAACCTTTGTCATATCAGAGATTATCAAATCATACCACCATAACGGGCTTTTCCCTGCACTATACTATTATCGCGACAATGGGCAGGTGGAGATAGACTTGTTGATTGAGCAGAATGGCAAGCTCTACCCGATAGAAATTAAAAAGACCTCTAACCCAAACAAAAATGATATTGCAGGGTTTGAGAAACTGGCAAATTATACCGATAATGTGGATTATGGTGCGCTAATATGCCTGACTGACAAAGCTCGTCCGCTTACAGCTAGGGCAAACGCTATTTCTATATGGGATATTTGATATGAACTATCGTGCTGACATAGACGGGTTAAGGGCATTTGCTGTTATCCCTATAATACTCTTTCACCTAGACTTTACCAAGTTATTTGGCGGTGGCTATGCGGGCGTGGATATATTCTACGTTATATCGGGCTTTCTAATCACTAGTATTATATACAGGGAGACGACTGGCGAGGGCTTTAGTTTCCTAAAATTTTACGAGAGACGCATTAGACGTATAATTCCGCCGCTAGCTTTTATGGCACTTGTGGCTACTGTGCTTGCGGTTTGCTTGTTTTCTCCAGCGTATTTGCTAAACTACCTTGTGTCTTTAAGGTATATGTTCCTATTCTCGTCCAACATATTTTTCTGGCAAGATACTGACTATTTCGCCCTGCCCGATGCTACCAAAGCACTGCTACACACGTGGTCGCTAGGGGTAGAAGAACAGTTTTATATAGTATTTCCGATAGTATTGTTCTTGCTGGTTAAATATGCAGGCAAACATGCACTTAAAGGTTTAGTTTTTCTGTGGCTCATATCTTTTGCGTTGAATATCCATTTTGTATTTAGAGAACAGCCGTTAGTGTTCTATATGCTACCATTTAGAGCGTGGGAGCTACTGACAGGCTCAATATTAGCAGTTTATAGAGCTAGAGCCAACGTCACACCGCCTTACATCTGTGGCATAGCTGGTTTATTGCTAATCTGTGTTAGCGTTGTCTCATTGGGATACGTCAACAAAAGTCATTTTCCCGGTGCTCTTGCGCTTATCCCCGTAGCGGGTGCGGCATTGTGCATATTAGCAGGGGATGGCAGCATAGTGGGCAGGGTGTTAGCGTGGAAGCCGTTTGTTCACATCGGCAGACTATCCTACGCAATGTATCTATGGCACTGGGTGCTAATCACGTTCTATAAATATCAGTTCGGTGCACACCTAGATATTAGGGGTGTTATCACGCTTGTTTTAGCCACATATCTATTATCCGCCAACTCATATAGGCTCGTTGAACAGCCCATTAGGAAGAAACATCTGCTAGCCAGCAGGAGCAAGCTGTTTGTGGCAGCGATGTCTGTTATTATAGTGTTTATGGCAGGGTCGGTAGCTATAGAGAAATATACTCCGCGCGATGTGCGCTATGACAACTATCAGGCACAAATAAAGGACTTTCCAGAATTAAAATGGGGAGAATTCTACACATTAGGTAATTCTAATGCTACATCAAGCATACTCATTATGGGAAATAGCCATACTGAAGCTGTATATACCATATTTGAAACACTATGCGGTGAAAACAATAGACGTTGCACGCTAGCTGCACATGGCTCGCCACTATTTGGCACACACAGGACGGGTTTCGGCAAGCACAAGCAATATCAAACTCGCCTAAAAGAGGTCATAAGTGGAGATAATATAACCGACCTAGTTATCGTTATCCGCTGGGATATGGACGACCTTGTTGCAGACAATGGGCTAAAAGATTTAGACGCACTTAAATATGGGCTTGAAAATACTATAAACGCAGTAAAAGAGCGTAACCCAAATGTGCGTGTATGGCTACAGTTGCCTGTGCCAGTGTTTGCCTTCAATATCCCCGACCATGTCTATAGACGGCTTGAGACAAGGCAAACGTTGGCTGAATACAACGCTCAATGGAGCTATATTATCCCGCTGCTCCGTAGCTTTAATGCCCGTCTTATAGACCCAGCTGCAATGCTATGCGATAGCAGATATTGCTATGGTGTGCTGGAAGATACTGTTATGTATGTTGATGAACATCATATGTCAATCAAAGGAACATTCAAGGTAAGAAATTTATATGAACCAATCTTTCAGCCATAAATTTTAGCCAAAAATGAACAAAATATGAGCCTTGAATATTGAAATGCGATTCTAGTCGCAATTACTCTTGCAGAAATAGCCTAGCTAGCGTATAGTAAAAGCTATGAAACATAAGCGTCTTATTATGCCCGCTGTGCTCTGTGGTTTGTTAATGATAGCGTATTTTCATGTACAGCCGAGAACTGGCGATATAGTTGACTCACTTAATGGCATCTCCATTTATGCGGGTGGTGCTGGCACAAACTACACATCAGGAGAATTCGTCCGCCGCTACTATAGCAAACACTTAGGGCATCCGCTACCTGCCAATCACTCTGATAACATTCTCAGCTGGTTTGACATAGACCTGCCAGACGGCTCATTTAACGATAATATGCAGCTCTATCAGTTCACCAACCCTAGCCCCAGTGGTTGCCCGCAGGCAGACGACATAGTCGTGTTAAAGGGCAAACAAGGCGAGGCGGGCGTTGTAATACAGGAGACTACTCAGTCTACTACTATTATCAGGCAGGGTGCTATATTTTTCAGAGAGCAGGAAGCTTTGCGTGAGAGAAAGACGGGCTGCTATATTACCAACTCGCGCATTCTGGGGTGGATGCGAAAAACTAAGTGAGATGTTTCTTCCCCCTACGGGAGAGGAAATAGTATGTAGTGTGGTTGGTTGCGAAAGACAGATGGGGGTGACTGATGATTGGGTGTTTGTGTTGAGCTTTGAGATAGTTGCACGGGCAAATGATAGCAGAGCGCGGGCGGGTGTCTTGCACACTAAGGACGGCGATGTTCAAACGCCCGTCTTTATGCCCGTAGGCACGTTGGGTGCAGTTAAAACATTATCGCCTGCAGATTTAGACGAAGCGGGCGCACAGATTGTGCTGGGCAATACATACCATTTACACATACGACCGGGCGAGGACGTAGTAGCGCATTTCGGTGGATTATCGCGCTTTGCGGCGTGGAATAAACCAACATTGACGGATAGCGGTGGCTTTCAAGTATTCAGTCTAGCTGAAAATCGCAAGATTACAGAGGAAGGAGTAACATTCCGCTCGCACCTAGACGGGGCAAGTCTATTTTTATCTCCGGAGAAATCAATAGAAATACAGACAAAACTAGGGTCATCCGTTATGATGTGTCTTGATGAGTGTGTGTCTAACCCGAGCGAATACGAATATGTAGAAAAATCATTAGCACTCACAACCAGATGGGCACTGCGTTGCAAGCAATACAAAGAACAGGTAAATAGTAAGCAATTATTATTTGGTATAGTTCAGGGGGGTGTTGAGCACGACTTGCGGCAGAGGAGTGCGGGCGAGCTAGCGGAGATTGGTTTTGACGGCTATGCCATAGGCGGTTTAAGCGTAGGCGAGCCGAACGAAGTTATGTATGAGGTGGTGGACAGGGTTATGGGGCATATCCCAACCGACAAGGCACACTATTTAATGGGGGTTGGCACACCTACCGATATTATAACAGCTATAGAGCTTGGGGTGGATATGTTTGACTGCGTAATGCCTACACGCAATGCCCGACACGGCAGACTGTTTACGTCAACGGGTGCGCTGGATATTAAACTAGAAGAGCATAAAATGAGCGGTGAGCCTATAGATAAAGGATGCAACTGCTACACTTGCCGCAACTTTACGCGCGGGTATCTGCGCCACCTATTTAAGAGTGGTGAAATGCTGGCGTTCAGACTGAACAGCATCCACAATATCACTTACTATCTGTCGCTCGTGCGCGGTGCACGAGAGGCAATTATAAACGGAACTTTCAGAGGATACAAAAACCTTTTTCATTAGTCGCTTATCATGTTATTCTACTCTAAAGACTCACTAGACACTGACTAGTGAGCCTTGCTCCCTGTTGAATATGTCAATGCCGACACGTTCTATGTGTTCACGTAAGATAGCCCCAAATCACTCAATTTCGTTCTCTCTTTCCAAAAAGAATATATACAAATTGTTAAGTTGAGCTAAATACTCGGCTTTTATACTATGCAAAACCACCTGAAACCTCTCAAAATCATACGTATGAGACAAGAGATTTCTTGCGAGCAACATATCTATTAACATATTCGGTTGAACTTCTGCTCGTTCAAGCACTTTTGCGGTAGTCGCCTCTTGAATAACCCTTCGCGGGGTTGCTTCGGGGATAGATAAACCCGTGTATTCTAAGTAATCTTTTAATGTTTTCCAAGCAAGCTCAAAGGCAACTTCAAACCTTTTAATTAACCCCTCTTCTTCAAGCCGAGTAAATTGTTCTTGTTCTTCAAACGCCGATTGCAGGAGGATAAACGCCCTTGAAAAGTTTTGCAGCCGTTGCACCCACCGTATATCCTGTTCCATTTTATATCCCTCAAAACTCAGCTTTGTCATCTTGTCAACAAAGCCTTATATGAATGTGCTACTATAACACTATGAAGAGGGAAAAGCAAGTGTCCTTAATACTTTGCTATCGTTAGCTCTCCCCCTGCGTAGTCTAGCTTGATATTATTGAATATTGCCTCAAAGTTGATTAGTCCACCGGTGTAGCCTCTTGTTTCTCCATTCGTTGTAGATAATAATAACTTCATTAAAAATTGTAGTATAATATTTGAACAATTATTAAGTAGGTTAACGCAATGGAGCTAATCGGTTTTTTAGTTTTAATGGTTGTCGTATTTTTATTTAATAAATCTAAGCATGAATGGCGTAGAGATTATTATAGAAACGACTACCTTCAATCGGACGCTTGGAAAAGAAAACGTTATGTGGTGCTCAAACGAGATAATTGGCATTGTGTATATTGCGGTGCTCGCGCTACCCAAGTTCATCATTTGAAATATGCAAAGAATATAGGAAGAGAACCTATTGAATGGCTTGTTTCTATTTGTAATGCTTGTCATACCTCTAAACATTAAATGCTCTAATTTGAGGGAGAAACCAATGCTTTGGTTACCCCTCCCCCGTCAAGGGAGAGGGGATCTCCCCCTGCCTTACAACTTTTCCACTACCAGTTGCCCCACTCCTGTGTAGTCTAGCTTTATACGGCTTTGAAACGCCGTTCGGTCTGGAACTTCTCTCAACAGTTCATTGGCTGACGAGACACGAAGGTGCTACGCAAGAAAACTTGGGTGACAATGTAAATAGAAGTTTATGAGTGGCTACCAGATTTCCTTTTTTCTTGACAGCCCATTGATTTTTCGGTAAAATTCCCAAAAAGGTTAGATGAATAGCACAGGAGGATGAAGGATGAATGATATTGACCTCAATGAAATTAAGGTATATCATATTGTCCACATTAGTAAGCTAGTCGCTATTTTGAAGGAAGGGTTTTTAGTTTCCGATGCAGAAATACAAAAGCGTCCTTCTGTTGGAGTTACAATCGGTATGACGAAGATAAAGGAGCGCAGGTTGTCGTTGCCATTATCCTCTGTCGGTCTGCACGTTGGGGACTGCGTCCCATTTTATTTTTGTCCTCGCTCTCCGATGCTCTATATGTTATCAAGGGCAAATCACCAAGATATTGAATACCGTGGTGGACAAGAGCCGATAGTTCATTTAGTATTCAGTATGAGGAACGTTATCAATTGGGCAGAACAGGAAGGGCGGAAATGGGCGTTTACAGAATCAAATGCTGGGTCACGTTGTTTTGAGGATTTTGCAGATTTAGCGGACTTAGATAAACTTGACTGGAATGCTATTCGGGCAACTCTGTGGAGTGGACGGCAGGACAAAAAGCAGGCGGAGTTCTTAGTGGAAAAATCACTACCATGGCAACTTGTGGAAAAAATAGGCGTGTATTCATTAGAGCAGTATTCGGAAGTCTGTAAAATTCTTGAAGCCGAAACAAGCCGACCGCAAATAAGTGTTGAACGTTCGTGGTATTATTAAATAAGGTGGACTGATATGATTACGTATAAGACGAACGGTAATTTGCTTGCTAGTAATGCCGAGGCACTCGTGAACACGGTCAACTGCATCGGTATAATGGGACGTGGGATTGCTTTGCAGTTCAAAAAGCAGTTCCCCGACAACTTCAAGTTCTATGAAGTTGCCTGCAAACGTGGTGAAGTTGTGCCCGGCAAAATGCTTGTGTTTGAACTTAATAGTCTTATAAATCCGAAACTCATAATCAATTTCCCTACAAAACGTCATTGGCGTGGTGCAAGCAGGATTGAAGACATCAGAGCAGGACTTGATGATTTAGTCAACGTCATTAAATCGCAGGGCATATCGTCTATCGCCATTCCATCGCTTGGATGCGGGCTAGGCGGATTGAATTGGACTGAAGTCAAACCATATATTGAAATGGCATCAACTCAACTGCCAGATGTGCAAATTGAGGTGTTTGAACCGAGCGGTGTAGCGGTCGCAAATGTTATGGCAAAAAACCGCGCTGTTCCGAAGATGACACCCGGTCGCGCGGCATTAGTTGCACTAACGCGACAATATCTTGGTGGGCTGCTTGACCCGTTTATCTCATTGCTTGAAATCCACAAGCTGATGTATTTCTTGCAAGAGTGCGGTGAACCGCTACGTTTGAAATATGTTAAAGCACCTTACGGTCCTTATGCCGAGAACCTTTCACACGTCCTTAACGCTGTAGAGGGGCATTTATTGTCTGGCTATGCGGATGGTGGCGACAAGCCTGATAAACAGATTACACTAGTCCCTGGTGCGGAATGTGGGGCTATGGCATTTCTTACTGAACACGCAGACACCAGCGAGCGGATAAATCGTGTGGCAAGGCTTGTTGACGGCTTTGAAACGAAGTTCGGTCTGGAACTTCTCTCAACAGTTCATTGGCTGACGAGACACGAAGGTGCTACGCAAGAAAACATCGTTGAACGTACCCACGCATGGGGGAAACAAAAGAAAAAATTTAGCCAGCGACAGATTGAAATAGCACTGGCACATTTGACTGATAGCGGTTGTTATTGCTAGGGATAAGTTCCATTAGTCAATATGATAGTTGGCAGGGCGAGCATTAAAGGTTTATGCTATTTCCTGCTTTTATCTGATTAGCGTGTCTACATCTCTTGGCAACCAGAAGTTTATTGCTCTCAGCTTTTCAATTTCTGTCGCCAAGTTTTGAATAAGTCCCTGCCTGTGTGCAAGCATTAGTATCCCTAATGTTCCTGTTATATTAAACCCAAACTTGACTGCGTATTTACGTGCTTCTGCGTCATCAAGAACTAACAGCACATTCCTTAATTCTTCAGCTAAAGCGATTGAACTTGCCTCTCCTATGTGTAACTTCGTCTTGTGCCGTTCTGTTTTGCTTACATCTGCAACAGATTTAATCAAAATCCATTCTGGGAGCGGCAAGCCATACTCCGCCGCAACTTCAGGAGTAATCACAACAGAGCGGGCTAACTCCTTGAGGAGTTCAAGCCGTTTTATATTCGTGAGAGCGATTAGACAGCTGGTGTCTGATACTATTATGTTCTGTAAAAATTTTGTTGACATTTTCAAGCTCTTGCCTTACGTCATCAGCCGTGTAGATAGCCACGGGAACGCCTTTCTCAACAAGCAAATCCCAAAAAGTGTGATATTCTACCCCCGCTATTTCAGAGGCTTTGCCTATTGAAACCTTGTGCTCCTCAAACAGCCCCACAGCCAGCGCAAGCCGTGCTTCAGCTTCGCTTACATCGTAAGGTATCGGTAAATCTAGTAGCATTACTCCCCCTGCCCTGCTAATTCTATCAAACCTAAATGTTGTTGTCAAGGATTTCTTAGGCAATTATATGCTTGGTTGGGCTAGAAGCTGTAGTCGACGATGGAGTTCTCCCTCCCCCGTCTAGGGGGGTGGCTCCCCCTGCCTTACAACTTTTCTACTACCAGTTGCCCCCCTGTGTAGTCTAGCTTTATGTTATCGTCTCGTTTGATGTCCCCTGTGATGACCCTTTCGGCTAGCTTATTCTCAACCAGTTTTTGTATAGTGCGTTTCATAGGGCGTGCGCCAAATTTCGGGTCGTAGCCACTATCAACAATATGCTTTGCCAGCGCATCAGTATAGCTGACAGTTATGCCCATACCATTTAGCCGAGCACAAACACCATTTAACAGCAACCGCACTATCTCCAGTAGTTGCGCTTCATCAAGCGAATGAAACTTTATAATATCATCTATGCGGTTAATAAACTCTGGACGGAAATATTTTTCAGGTTCCGCTAGATTAGACGTCATAATAATAATAGTGTTCTTGAAACTAACCATCCGACCCTTAGCATCCGTCAGCCTGCCGTCGTCTAACAACTGCAAAAGTACGTTAAACACATCGGGATGCGCTTTCTCTATCTCGTCAAACAGCAACACAGCATAAGGCTGACGGCGAACACGCTCGGTCAGCTGCCCGCCCTCGTCATAGCCCACATAGCCCGGAGGCGCACCAATTAGCTTTGCCACAGAATGTGGCTCCATATACTCGCTCATATCCATACGCACCATAGCTTGTTCGCTGTCAAACAGATATTCCGCTAGTGCCTTTGCCAGCTCTGTCTTGCCTACGCCTGTTGGTCCCATAAATATGAATGAGCCTATGGGTTTGTCAGGGTTGTTCAGCCCTGCACGGCTACGACGCACAGCCTCGCTCACAGCTGACACGGCATCAGACTGCCCTATAACACGCTTGTGCAGATACTCTTCCATGTGTATTAGCTTGTCCGCCTCCTCCTGCATCAGTTTTGTAGCGGGAATGCCCGTCCACTTTGATACAATCGCTGCAACGTCCTCCTCGTCAACCTCTTCCTTTATCAGCGGTTTTGTGCCACTGGGGGTGCTTTTCACACGGATTTCAGCCTCTTTTAACTTTTTTTCTAGTTCGGGCAACTTTCCATATTGTAGCTCGCCCGCCTTTGTGTAGTCGCCTGCCCGCGTGGCAACGGCAATATCTTGCTTGAACGATTCTATATCAGCCTTTAGTTTGCGCATATCTGACACAACAGCCTTTTCCGCCTGCCATTGCGCCCGCATAGTATTTGCCTTGCATTTCAGGGCTTCTAGCTCCTCATTAGCCTTTTCTAATCGCATTTTAGAAGCATTATCATTCTCACGTTTCAGTGCCTCACGCTCTATCTCCAGTTGTCGGCATTTGCGTTCCAGTTCGTCAAGCTCAGTCGGCAGGCTGTCTATCTCCATACGTAGCTTGGCAGTAGCCTCGTCTATTAAATCTATCGCCTTATCGGGCATAAACCTGTCGCTGATATACTTGTCAGCAAGGTAAGCCGCCGCAACAAGGGCAGAGTCTTTTATGCGCACCCCGTGGTGCAACTCATAGCGTTCCTTTAGTCCGCGCAAGATAGAGACAACATCATCAACGGTCGGCTCTTTAACCATTACTATCTGGAAACGCCGTTCAAGTGCGGCATCGCGCTCTATATATTTCTTATATTCATCTAATGTAGTTGCACCTATGCAGTGTAATTCTCCACGCGCTAGTGAGGGTTTCAATATATTAGCCGCATCCATAGCCCCCTCCATAGCTCCCGCACCCACAAGCGTATGCAGCTCATCTATAAACAAGATAATCTCACCATCGCTAGTAGTGACTGCCTTCAAGACATCTTTTAGTCGCTCTTCAAACTCGCCGCGATATTTAGCACCAGCTATCAATGCGCCTAAATCAAGCGTAGCAACTATCTTGTCTTTCAGTGATTCTGGTACATCTCCCGCCACA
>BNUJ01000044.1 GCA_025997275.1 Deferribacterales bacterium | reverse complement strand
GTTTGTAAAATTTAGAGTGCCACAATCTGACAAGCAATTCACTATGGAACTTGATTTGTATCTGTGGGGAAAACATAGCGATAGAGCTGGCAGCTTAACTATATCTACCCAAGATGAATCTTATAGCCAACCACTTGAAAAAAACAAAGAAACACAATCCCTGTCATACACACTGCCAGTCAAGTCTGACAAAGACGGGATTATAACCATAAACGTTCGCAGTGATATACATATAGCACAACGATGGGTAAGCTTAAGTAGATTGTTATTAAAAAACAAAACTGAACAATTTGCGCCCTAGCAAAAAGTGTGCTACCCTAGCAGTCTGGGGGTTGCTATAATGAATATTATTAAAACAGGCGTTTTACTTCTTGCGTTATTCGTAGGTGGCATTGCAGGCATTGCTAGTGCTGCTGAATTTATCGTGGGGGTCCAAGCACCAATTACTGGTCCTTATGCATCAGAGGGGCAAGGGATGGAAAATGCCATTAAACTCATAGCAAAACAGGTGAACGCCACTGGTGGCGTGAACGGCGACACCATAAAGGTGATAGTCTGTGACGACGAAGGCAAGCCACAGGGTGCTGTCACCTGCGCCAAACGACTGATTGCAGGCGGCGCAAAGGCTGTAATAGGTTCATACACATCAGGGGCAACGCTCGCCTCTCAGAACGCCTACGGTAAAGCAAAGGTATTGCAGACTAGTGATGCTACAAATCCCGAACTTACGAAAACACCATATAAAACATACTTTAGAGTGTCCTATAATGACAATATTGAGGGGGATTTCACCGCCAACTATATGGTGAATGTTGGAAAGTATAAACGTATCGCCATAATCAGCGATGGCTCTTCGTTCGCAGACGGGCTTGCAGGTGCCACTACGGCATCGCTTAAAAAACTAAATGGCAATGTAGTCTATAGCGGCAAGATAGACCCTAAAACGCAGGACTACCGTGCAGTGCTGACTAGCATTAAGGCTACAAAGCCTGATATAATCTACTATTCAGGCTACTACACTGAGGCAGGCTTGCTACGCAAGCAACAACTACAACTTGACATAACGGCGTCCTTTGTTGGTGGCAACGCTACAGACAACCCTGAGTATATAAAAATCGCTGGCTTGAATAATGCCGCTGGCTCATATTTGGTCGGCTTGCCTATACCTGCACAGCTGGAATATCCAGAGGCTAGGCAGTTTATGAAAGACTATCAGTCTGCATATAACGCACCTGTGCCCTCAATATGGGTATTAGTCAATGCAGACGGTTTGCGCGTAATAATAGAGGCGGCAAAAAAGACCAAATCAACTGCTCCTGCTACTATTGCTAACTATATACGCGGTAGCTTAAAAAATTTCAGCGGCTATACGGGGCTTATCAGTATAAGTGAGGACGGAGAACGCACAGGAAGTATCTATCGCGTCAATATGATAGATGCTAAGGGCAACTATCAGCCTGTGAAAAACAGATAAGTGAAGTAGCGATGTCCACCTTTTTGCAACAGTTATTCAATGGACTGACGATAGGCAGTATTTATGGCTTTATCGCGCTGGGTTACACTATGGTGTATGGAACGCTAAAGCTAATCAATTTCGCACATGGCGATATGGTGACGCTTGCAGCGTTTCTAGCAATTACGCTATCTCCGCTTGCGGTGTCTTATGGAACGCTGGGAGTTTTGCTTGTTATGCTAATCGTCATCACCCTGACCTGTGGCGTGGCTATATTGCTTGAATATTTTGCTTACCGCCCATTGAGAGCCGCTCCGCGCCTATCGCTAATCGTATCCGCACTTGGGGCAGGCTTGATTATACAAAATGCTGTAATGCTTATCTGGGGAGCAAATGTAAAAGTCTTCCCTGAGCTATTTCCAAATGGAATGATTAGCATTGCAGGTGCATCTATCACCTATCTAGGCTTATTTATACTAATACTCAATGCGCTGATAATGTTCGCCCTGTCAATGTTTATAAACAAAACACGTATGGGAATCGCTATCAGAGCACTATCTATAGACTACGGCACGGCGGAGCTTATGGGAGTCAATATTAACCGCACCATAGCTATTGTCTTTGCGCTGGGGGGTGCACTTGGTGCTGTCGGTGGCATATTGATAGGTGCAAGCTACACGTCAGTATCATTTGCTATGGGGTTTGACTACGGCATTAAAGCATTTGTTGCGGCAATATTGGGCGGTATCGGCTCCATAGCGGGAGCAATGCTCGGTGGACTAATCTTGGGGCTTATATACGCATTTAGTGCGGGCTATATCTCGTCTATATGGGCAGATACGTTTACATATCTGATACTTATAGCTCTGATAATATTCAAGCCAAACGGATTGTTCGGTCAAGCTGCAGTTCAGAAGGTATAGGCGCATGCTTACGTTAAAACGCACTCTTATAGCACTTGTTGCGTTAATTGCGCTGTCTTTACCCGCACTGGCTAGCGATGTGTGGCTATCATGCGCTAAAATATTCTTTATATACGCGCTTTTAGCCCTATCTCAGGATATGGTGCTAGGCAGAGCAGGTGTCTATGATATGGGACACGCTCTATATTTCGGACTAGGCGGCTATGCATTCGCTATCGCCCTAAATCACGGTTACAATATGCCCGCCGCAGTATTTATCGCTATGTTAATGCCCGCAGTGCTAGCCTTCGCGCTCTCGTCTGTTGCAGTGCATCTAAAGGGCGATTACTTTTTGCTGGTAAGTATCGGTTATAACTTCATATTTTCACGCATTATCAACAACAACCCGTTCGGGCTGACAAATGGTCCTAACGGCATATTCGATATCTCGCCCGAACCTATGTTTGGCATTGATATTGCTACACCTGTGTTAGTCTATTACTACTCGCTATCGGCATTGCTTGTTGTTGTATGGCTATTACATAACTTTGACCGCTCCCGTTATGGCAGAGCACTCTTCTTTACACATCAAGATGAACTTGCCGCGCTCTCAATGGGTATTAACCCGCGCAACTTGCGTATAGCGAGTTTTGCATTCAGCGGGGCACTGGCGGGCATTGCAGGTGCGCTATTTGCACTGGAATATGGTGGCGTAGCACCTGAGATGTGCACGGTGCAAGAATCTATTATTATCTTTGCAATCGTTATAGTCGGCGGACAGGGTTCACTATTTGGAACGCTAGTAGGCACTATTATAATGTATGTATTGCCAGAGCTAATACGCGGATTTGAGCAGATGCGCTATCTAATATTCGGCATAGTAATGGTCGCTATAATGGTAGTGCGCCCTAATGGGCTAATCCCTATAAAATATGGTTACTTCCCAAAGAAATATTTCAAGAGAACGAGCGATGAGTGAAACTATACTATCAATAAAAGAACTAACAAAATCGTTCTATGCTGTGCATGCAGTGGACAACGTGAGCCTTGATATATATAAAAGCGAACTATTAGGCATAATAGGACCTAATGGTAGTGGCAAAACTACCCTATTTAACTGCATTACGGGTATATACTCGCCCGATGCAGGGCGAATTATCTTCAAAGGCGAGGATATATCAAAAAAGCCGATGGATGAAATTGCCAATATGGGTATAAGACGCACGTTCCAGACTATACGTCTCTTTAAGGATATGAGCGTGGCGGAAAACATTTACTCTGGCTATTACAACACGTCTAAACAGGGGGCATTTGCTGCATTTACACACTTTTTTCACTACAACGAGGATGAACGGATAGCATGGGGTGCTGTCAGAAAGATGGCAGAATTCTTTAAGATAGATAAATATATAAATCTGCGGGCATCCGACCTAGCCTACGGGTTGCAGCGCAAGGTAGAGATGGCGCGGGCGATGATAGCAAAGCCTGATGTGCTGATACTAGACGAGCCTGCCGCAGGGATGAACAAGACCGAGCGGCTGGAACTAACCGATATGATACGGAAAATATCAACCACAGGCACGGCGGTGCTGATTATAGAACACGATATAGATATGATGATGAGTTTGTGCCACCGAATAGCAGTGTTTAATCAAGGAACGCTGTTGGCAGAGGGATTACCAAGCGAGGTTCAGAGCAATAAGGCTGTGATAGAGGCGTATATGGGAGCGGACAATGAGGACTAAATATGGAGTTTGAGGTAAAGAATCTGCACGTCTCTTATGGCGGTATAGTTGCACTGGACGGACTATATATGAATGTATCTGACGGGGAAATCGTTTGCCTAATTGGTTCTAACGGCGCAGGAAAGAGCAGTCTGTTGCGGGCAATATCAGGACTGGTCAAGCCAGCAATCGGGCAGATAATATTCAATGGGCAGGATATATCTAACTTGCCACCACACAAGATAGTATCAATGGGAGTATCACATTCACCAGAGGGTCGGCGAGTATTCGCATCGCTGACAGTTGAAGAAAACTTACTAATGGGTTCATACATATTAAGCCATGTAGAAAACACTATACTAGACTTTGTCTATACCACGTTTCCAGTATTGAAAGAGCGGGCAAAGCAGTTTGCGGGCACGCTATCTGGCGGAGAGCAGCAGATGTTGTCAATTGGGCGGTCTTTAATGAGCAAACCCGAACTATTATTGCTGGATGAACCGTCACTTGGACTATCGCCTCTAATTACAAAGGAGCTGTTTGCGCTAATCAAACTAATCAATGAAAGTCAAGGCATCTCAATACTGCTGGTGGAACAAAACGCTAAGGCAGCTCTAAAACTATCTTCTAGGGGCTACGTGCTGGACGTAGGATATGTTACTATGGAAGGAAAATCAGCTGACCTATTGAACTCTCAGCAGTTGAAGGAAAGCTATCTGGGGAAAGAAAAGTAGAAACCGTGTCAAAATAACCTTAATTAAAACGAGAAAGTTTCAGTCAATTTATAGTGACTTAACAGTTAAATATCTAATGGGGCTAGTTGCCTGCAAGCAAAAAGTCGTCTGTCTTTTTGTTCTGTTCCTCTATCTGTTTTGCACGTGCCTTCCAATGGTTAGATGTATCTCTGCCGCCACAATCCCGCTTTGGGTGTAGAATCCTATAGTTCATACTCCCCTTATGCTCTGTTCGTAGTAGCTCCGCCACAGGCGCACCCTCCCCCTGCCCTAAATAATGTAATTCTACAGGTGTTCCGTTTTTAGCAAGTGGCGCAAGTCCACGCTCCATACGTTGTAAGTTGGTCAGTTTTTCGCCGTTCACATTGCTGAGTTGCCCCTCTATTTCAATATCACTCCTAATAAGTGCGGGTATGCCCTCAATGTTGGCAGGTTTTAAGCCCGCTTTGTTAAATATATCGTATTGTAAGATAGTCTCCACTGCATCAGCAATAGACTCTGGATAATCCTCACGGGCGAGAATTTGCTTTAATAATATTTTGCTGACATTTTTGTCCAACTTCGCAATCGGTTCTAGTAGCGTTGGTATATCGCCCGATTGAACCTTTGTTAAATATGAAAATAATTCTGCTTGCTTGATTAGTCCGCGCTCAAAGGCAATTACCACCATAGATGACGCCCTGCTTTCCTCTGGCAACAATCCCAACATATCCATTAGTGCTTTCCTGTCGCCGCGATTTACAACGTTATTAAAATAGTTGCGCGTAATAGTCTTGTCGCCACTCATCACCAGCCTATAGACATCATCAATCTTGCCAACAGCCGCCATAATCTGTGAGCTAGCGTTAAATGTAATAGCTGTTAGGAGCATAATTGACAGGACGGCAAGCGATATAAAGTCCCACAATCGCTCACGCATCAGGGGCGTTCCAAATCTTGTTGATAGTTTCTTTAAATTCATCGTCTAGCTGCAAGCCTAATATACGTTTAAGTAGCTTACTGGGCATTGCGTCAGTCGCTTGGTTTAATGCCTCAACGTAGTGTTCGTGTGCCAGTTTCTCATCACCTAGTTTGCGATAGCACAGGGCTATACGCAGTTCAAGCTCCGCCTCCACCCAGTCAGTGCTCATGTTACGTTTAGCTAATCTGTAGAATTCAATCGCTTCGTTGTATTTCGCCTGATGATAGTAATCAATATCAGCTACAATACGCAACAAAGCATAGTTATCGGCATCAGCTCTGTCAAGTCCATGCTTTGCCACAGACTTTGCCCTAGCCACATCATCAATGTCTAATAGAATTTGAGCATATAGCAGATATGGCGGCACAGCTTTCGGGTCGTCATCAAGGGCGTCTAGTAGATATTCATCTGCGGCTCTGTATTCCCCCTTTATCAGTGCCAACAAAGCTTTTACGTAAGATATAACACCCTTTTTATTAAAATACTTGTCAGCTATTACCAATGCATCGCCAGCACCGACATAATCTCCAGTGTTGTATAGGATAATTGACTTGGCAAGCATATCGTAGCCGTAAGTTTTAGAGGTTTTGTCCTCTCCGTCAATAATTTTCATAGCATTTTTATAATATGCCGTGATGTTTTGTTCTTTGGGGTTTCCGCTAGCGTATTCCCCCTCAATCTCGCTGAACATATCCCGCACCTGAGGATTGGTTTTAGAAGGCAGTGGCAGTTTTATGAACGTATATTTTTCGTAGGGGCTGTGCATTGATAGTGGCACCTCTACGGCAAGCGATAGTGCAAGGTCGCCTATGCCCGCCACCGTAGCAAGACCTCCTGCGGTAGCCATTCCGCCAGTGGCGGCACCGCCACCGTATGCTGACAGGCTCATAGCTGCAATAGCCGTAGTGCCAGCACCGCCTGTGGCAAACGTGACTCCTGCCACCACAATGGCACTACCACCTATAAATGCGGCTTTAACAAGCGTTCTGTCCATAAATGGCTTAGGGTAAATTGTGCTAAAATTGCCATCCACTAGGCTAAATTCAGACGCTGCACCAGCAGGCTGCACGGCTACTGCTAGGCAAATAAATAGAGCAACAAGTGATGTTTTTAAGCTAACGTTCATTCCGCTATATTACAAAACAAAATTGCTTGCGTCAAGAAACTAAATTTATCACCTGAATGCACCCTTGACATAACACAGAGAGCCTGTTACAATACATCTCGCTTAAAAGCATTTAGGAGACTTTAATGGCAAGGGCAAGTTTAGCAGGGCGCAGTATCCTAGACCTAGCCTCGCTGTCTACAGACGAGTACTCGCTCGTCCTTGACACGGCGAGGCAGATGAGGCAACTAATGTCTGATGACGTTAAGAAATCTAGCATTTTGCGCGGTAAATCTGTAGTAACGCTATTCTACGAAGCTAGCACAAGGACGCGCACATCATTTGAGTTAGCGGCTAAATATCTAGGAGCGGACGTTGTCAACATCACCACCTCAAACTCCAGCGTTACAAAGGGCGAATCTCTGCGCGACACCCTATACACGCTAGAGGCAATGAGTTTTGATGTGATAGTTATGCGCCATCCCGTTGAGGGCACAGCCGCATTTGCTGACAAAGTCGTTAAGCCAATAATAATGAACGCTGGGGATGGTGCACACGCACACCCAACGCAGGGGCTACTTGATATGTTCACTATAAAGACGCATAAAGGTAGCTTTAGCGGGCTAAAGCTCGCAATACTAGGGGACATTACATATAGCCGCGTAGCGCGGAGCAACATAGCAGGGCTTTCTAAACTAGGTGTTGAAATACATGTAGCTGGTCCTAAGCCGCTGATACCGAAATTTGTTGATGAATTAGGCGTTAAGGTCCACAATAGAGTGGAAGACGCCATAATGGATGCAGATGTTATAGATATATTACGTATACAGCTTGAACGGCAAAAGGTTGGACTATTCCCTACCAGCCGCGAATATGCACGAATATTTGGCATCAATAACGGCAGATTAAAGTTGGCAAAGCCTGATGTGCTGATACTGCACCCTGGACCTATCAACAGAGGGCTAGAAATCTCCCCTGAAGTTGCTTACGGCGATAAATCTGCCATACGAGAAGAAGTGCAAAACGGCGTAGCTATCAGAATGGCACTGCTGGCACTGACGCTAGGGGGTGCAAAATGACACTGCTAATAAAAAATGGCTTGCTCGTTGACCCGTCTCAAAAGTTGCATGACACCTGTGATATTCTATTAAAAAATGGCGTAGTTGCTGAAATCGGCAAAGACATTAAAGCAGCCGATGCACAACTGATAGATGCAACAGGACAAATCGTCTTGCCCGGCATAATAGACATGCACACGCATCTGCGTGAACCGGGGCTAGAGGCTAAAGAGGATATTGCATCTGGCACCAGAGCTGCTGCTATGGGTGGTATTACCCGTATAGCGTGTATGGCAAACACTTATCCTGTGGTGGACAAGGCGATTATCGTGCGTGGACTGAAAGAACAAATCACAAAAACTGCATTAGTCCACGTTGAAGTCATTGGTGCCGTTACGAAAGGGCTGGAAGGCAAAGAGTTAGCCGAAATGGGTGATATGGCGTTTGCTGGTGCTATCGCGTTCTCAGATGATGGGCATTACGTTAGCGACAGCCGTATTTTCCGTGCGGCATTAGAATATGCATCTACATTTGACAAAATAATTATTGTCCACGATGAAGACAATACGCTCACGTCTGGCGGATATATGCACGAGGGTGCAGTTTCAACTAGATTAGGAATACCGGGATTGCCAAGCGTATCGGAAGACATAGCCGTTTCTCGTGATACGTTGCTTGCAGAATATTCAAATGCACGGCTACACGTAGCGCACGTTGCAAGTGCTGGCGCATTGGAGATAATCCGCCAAGCAAAGAAACGTGGCGTTAAGGTAACCGCTGAGGCTACCATACACCATCTAACACTGACTGATAATGCTGTTGAGGGCTACAACACGGCGGCGAAGATTGCGCCTCCCCTGCGGGATATTGCACACAGAGATGCACTGCGCGCCGCTCTAAAAGATGGCACGATAGACATTATAGTGACAGACCACTCCCCGCACGCATTTGAGGAAAAAGACGTTGAGTTCCGCTATGCACCTAACGGCTTTGCTGGGCTAGAAACGTCTGTGGGAGTTATATTTACCGATTTATACCATACAGGCGTTTTAAGTATTGATGAAATTGTAGAAAAGATGAGCTGTGCCCCTGCGCGCCTGTTCAACATTGATGCAGGCAGTCTAAAGCTAGGCAAACCCGCTGATGTGACTATTATTAACCCTAATGCTGAGTGGGCGGTTGAGTCCAGCACATTCTGCACTAAGGGCAAGGCGACACCATTTGAGGGTAAGCATTGCAAGGGGAAAGCTACATGGACAATCGTTGCCGGGCGTGTTGTAATGAGCAACGGGAGGCTGAATGAATAACGAGGGGATATTACTCTTGAAAGACGGCACTAGGTTTGGCGGATATTTGCTGAATAATTGTATCGGCACTGGCGAAGTTGTCTTTAATACTGCTATGACAGGCTACCAAGAGTCGCTCACTGACCCTTCATACTGCGGGCAGATAGTCGTTATGACGTATCCGCTGATAGGCAATTACGGCGTCAACAACAACTACAATCAAGCTGAGCGTTCATTCTTTCGCGGATACGTTGTAAGCCAGCTATGTGAACGCCCAAGCAACTGGAATGAATGTGGCACGATTGCTGGATTTGTCAACCAAAACGATATTCCCACGATATACGGGGTTGATACGCGGGCGGTAACGCGTCATATACGCAAAACTGGAGTTATGGGAGGAGTAATAGCACCTTCAGACACCCCTACTGACGAGTTGCAAAAGCTACTAAACCTAGAGTCAACCAACAATGAGGTGGAAAGTGTGACTACCCGTCACGTAGAGCATATTCGTGGCAACGGAAAGAGGTTGGCGATAATGGACTTTGGGGTGAAGCAGGCTATGCTCCATCGCTTTATAAATATGAGCTATGATATTACGCTATATCCAGCGTTCACGCCCGCTGAAGAGGTGCTTGCGACCGCACCTGACGGCATATTCCTATCAAATGGACCAGGTGACCCGAAGAGTCTGACATCTGTTATAGAAAATATTAAGAAGTTTATCGCCAGCGGTAAGCCACTCTTTGGCATCTGTCTAGGTTGTCAATTGCTAGCATTAGCGGCTGGTGCTGACACATACAAGATGAAGTTTGGGCACAGAGGGGTAAATCAGCCTGTAAAAGACTTAAAACTTGGTAAAATTTTTATTACCTCACAGAACCATGGCTATGCAGTGAACGAAGGTTCGCTTGCTGGCACAGGCTTGTATGTTAATCAACGCAATATAAATGACGGCACGGTGGAGGGGATAGCGTTCACAGACAAGCCTATTTTCGCCGTTCAATACCATCCAGAGGCACACCCCGGACCAGATGACCACGAATACGTGTTTGATAGGTTCGCTGATATAATGGCGGAAAAGTAATGCTACAGGGGTTGTTCCAAAAAAAATAAAAAAATATATGAAAAGCACTAGACTTATTTTATACATTATGCTAAAAGATAAGCTATACATGCTTGATATAAACTTATGGAGGTTCAAGAATGAACAAGCAAGAACTTGTTGACGTTGTGTCTAAAAAGTCGGGGCTGACTAAGAAGAGTGCCCAAGACGCCGTAAATGCAGTGACTGACGCTATCATTGAGGCTGTTAAAAAGGGGGATAAGGTAGTTCTTGTCGGCTTTGGTACGTTTGAACGCTACAAACGTGCTGCTCGCCAAGGGCGCAATCCGCAAACTGGCAAAGCAATCAATATCCCTGCCAAGCAAACACCAAAGTTCAAAGCGGGCAAATTTTTCAAAGAAAAGGTAAAGTAATAGCTAATCTGCAACTGCCGTATACGGGGTTTCCTGTATATTAGGCAGTTGCTGTAGCTAGCCAACGAGGTTGATTTTAGTATGAGGAAACGTTCAATAGCCGTTTTTACGGCACTTTTACTTATGATGTCTCTGTCTCTTGTTGCCTGTGGAAAGAAATCTGGTGATGGTTTGCCTGTTGTAGGCATTGCTAAATTGGTTTCTCATCCTGCTATGGATGCCACTGAACGTGGCGTTATTGATGAGCTGAAAGAACAAGGTGTCAAAGTAGAGTTTGATTTACAGAACGCTAATGGAGATGTAAGCACTGCGGCATCTATTGCCGCTAAGTATAAGTCGTCCAAAGTCCGTATTGCCGTCGGTATATCTACTCCAGTAGCCATTGCGCTGGCTAAAGCGTTACCTAATACCCCTGTGATATTCGCCGCAGTAACAGACCCGTTGGGAGCAAAGTTGCGGACATCTAACGACAAAGACACTGCCAATGTGACTGGTATTTCAAACCTAGCACCTATAGATGAGGGGATATCCCTCGCAACCGAAATAGTTGCAACTAGAGGTGGTAGCTTGAAAAAGCTAGGGCATCTATATACCCCAGCTGAGCCTAACGCTGTGGTGCAATACGGGATGATTGTAAAGGCTTGCGACAAGATGGGGATAGAGTTGGTAGCTACAACTGTTACTAATAGTGCCGATGTGAGGAGTGCGGTCAATATGTTGCTGGACAAAAATGTTGACGCAATTTATATTAGCACTGACAACGTGGTAGCATCGGCTCTGAAGTCTGTCACAGACGCAGCTTCTGCACGCAAAATACCTGTAATATCAGCAGACCCATCATCTGCAAAGAGCAACAATGCAACTGCTGCCTATGGCGTAGATTATTACAAACACGGGCGTGAGACGGGCAAATTGGTAGCAGAGGTGCTAAAGGGCAAGTTCGCGGGTGATATACCCATAAAGTATATGATTCTTCCATCAGAACTAGAGTTATACCTTAACCAAGCAAACGCTAAGTTAATAGGCGTTGACTTAGGAAAGATTAAGAAGTAGACAGGTGTGAATAGCAGACTAGCTCTCTTTATCGCGGCATCCATATTTGCCGCGATATTTATATATCGCGGGCTGTGTGATGTGATGACCGGCCATTCAGGTGTTCCATTGCCTTTTCAGAAACATTTAGTAGTCAAGAGTATTGATGTGCACAAGGTGCAGGATAGTATGCACGATAACGTCACGCTCCTCATAGACGTAGGTAACAGGGCATCTAAAGACTATCGCTACCTATCGCTAGATTTATCACAGGTAAAAGAGTTCTCATTTGAGACTGCTACCCTTTTGTATTCAGATGGTAATGGTAGTGTAGCGAATGCTGACCTAAGCAAGTTACGACCGGGAATAAACCTTTCAGACAAGCTCTCTGCGGGGGGGGGGGGGGGGGGGGGGGTCAAATTTAAAGTTTATTTTCCAAACGGGGTTTGCCCCAAGTTTTGTAAGGTTTTTTTTGAGAAAATACCCCCCCCTCCAAGACACTTTTCACCCCCTTTTTTTAACCCAACCCACTTTATAAATTTTCCTTTTATACTTTTTTTTTTAAAAAGCCTTTAAAATGCTTATTAAAAGCTGTCATAATTGG
>BNUJ01000043.1 GCA_025997275.1 Deferribacterales bacterium | reverse complement strand
ACTGTAGCTCGCCTTATCCGCCTGCGGATAGCGGAAAATCTTCCCCTCATAGTTCATAATAAGCAAATCCCCATTATCTTCGCCGCAAATATTATTAACATTTATCGGTATCTTGCCACCTCCTCCGGGGGCGTCTATCACAAACGTAGGCACAGCATAGCCAGTCGTCCAGCCACGCAGATTAGATATAATCTCAACACCCTTTGCCACAGATGTGCGGAAGTGCCTTGTTCCAACTACAGGGTCGCACTGATACAGATAGTATGGACGCACACGGGAAACCATCAGCCTATGCATCAGCTTCTTCATGATAAACGGGTCATCATTTACTCCGCGCAATAGCACCGTCTGACTGCCCAGCGGGATGCCCGCATTTGCAAGCCGTTCACAGGCTTTGATACTCTCCTCAGTGAACTCGTCTGCATGGGTTGCGTGGACGCTGACATACAACGGGTGATATTTCTTTAACACCTTTACTAGTGACGGCGTTACGCGTTGTGGTAGCACTGTGGGGACTTTTGTGCCTATACGTATGATTTCAACGTGTTTTATAGCTCTAATTTGCGCTAATAGCCCATCCAGCACATCATCGGGCATTGTCAATGGGTCGCCGCCTGACACTAACACATCGCGAATTTCCCTATGCGCTTTAATGTAGTCCAACGCCTGTGCCCACCGAGAGTGCGAACATTCCCTCTGCCCCACAACGCGTGAACGTGTGCAGTAGCGACAATAGGTAGAGCAATAGTTGGTGGCTAAAAATAGCACCCTATCGGGATAGCGGTGAACTAGACCGGGAGCAACCTCGTCATGCGTTTCTCCCAGCGGGTCGGCAAATTCGCCGTCTGATAGTAGTTCGCTATCACGCGGCACGACGCACAGACGCAATGGGTCGGTATCGTCAATAGGGTCTAGTAGCGATGCATAGTATGGTGTGATAGCAAAGGGAAACTGTTCGCGGTGGTTTGTGAGTATCATCCGTTCAGAGTCAGAAAGGATGAGCATTTTAGATAGTTCGTTAACGTCAGTGATGCGGTTGGCAAGCTGCCATTTCCAGTCGTTCCACTCATAAGCGGTTGCATTCGGATAGTATCGTCTGCGGAATGCGGCGCGGTTTCGGTGTCGACTCGGAGGCTCTGCTCCATCAAAATCAGACATCTGCTCGCTGTAAGTTTCACGTTGCATCTCAGACATTTGCCCCATTGGTGGTATAGGTATATGCATCATCGGGTGTGATAACTGGTGCGGTTGTGCAGTTTGAACCATCTGTCCCATATTCATCATGGCATCCTCCCTGAAGTTCGTCTTTATAAATAAAGTTATAAAACAAACAACTTGACGCTTTAATACACCACATTTCAACTATATGCAACACTTTTTTTGCATTTTTTTCACTTTTTTTTAGATTATGATAGAATAAGGGTTGTAGGAGTGTTATGTCAAAAAATGTCTGCGAAACTTTCGGCTTGATTGAGCACACCACAGCTCACAGCATTTACGTGCGCACAGAGGTAAGCTCCGCTTGCAACGGCTGCCGTGCCGATGCCGTCTGCTCCTCTAACAGCGAGCGCATATTCAAGATAACACCGCCTAATGCGGACACTTTCAGCACGGGCGAGCGGGTGCGTATAATTATCTCCGATAATGCGGGGCTTACAATGGTATTCGGCGTGTATTTCCTGTCAGCTATTCTAGCAATATTTGTAGCTGTTGTAGCACACTTCATAACGCATAGCGATGTTGTCAGTGCCGTGTCTTTCCTAATATCGGCAATGTTATTTCTTGTGCTGTCGTCTTACAGGCTAAAGGGCTATGCTGGGAGCAATATTTGCGTAGAACACCTGCCCTAATGATATTCCGCCGTCATTGATAGGTATTAGTCTTGGGATTATGCACTCTATACTCCTTGCCGTCAGCAGTTTTGCCGTTTGTTCCAATAGTCTGCAGTTCTGAAATGCTCCACCCGCTAGCACTACACGTTTAATATTATATGTTTTTGCCATATCCAGCACATTATCGGTAATCATAGTTGCAATAGTATTGTGAAAGCGTGCCGATATGACATTTGCTACTACGCCACTCTTTATATCTTCTGCAACTTGTCTGATAATAGGCGTTATAGCAAGCTCTCTGCTGGGTAAGCCGTATTTATACACGTTATTATCAGTGCCAGCTATAGCTTCCAGTGCGACCGCCGCCTGTCCTTCATATTCGTTCTTATTTATTCCGAGCACCATAGCTCCTACGCTCTCAAACAGCCGTCCTGCAGAGCTTGTCCGCACGGTTTTGTTGTTGTTTATCAACGCTCCATTTAGCTGAACTATCTCAGCGGTCAACCCCATTTTCGCTCCCCAGTAGTCTTGCTCCCATACGCCTGCGCTCATCAAATATGATTGAGCCATTCTCGCAGGGTAGATTGCTGCTGTGTTCATAGCTGGCTGAGGCACGTATTCAAGGTGTCTGTCGCGCTTTAGCTGTCCATCCGTCAGAGCAAAAAACTCCCCGCCCCAAATTGCGCCGTCACTACCAAGCCCTGCGCCGTCAAAGATAACGCCCAGCACATCCCCAGTAATATTATGCTCCGCCATTGCCGCAAATAGGTGCGCATGGTGGTGCTGAACACGCATTATTGGGCTAGCATGTCGCTCACAAAATTTGCTTGAAAAGTAGCTCTCGTTCAGGTCGCATACGGCAAGCTCAGGTGTGCAGTTTAATAGCCGTGTCATCTGTATGTAAGTTTCCATGTAGAAGTCGTCCGTATCTGCGTTGTCTAAGTTGCCTATATGCTGGCTCACAAAGGCGTATTTCCCTTTTGATATAGCAATAGTATTCTTCAGGTGCGCCCCCGCGCCAAATATAATGTTATACTTAGATTTGTGCGCTATTGACACGGGAAACGGAGCATACCCTCGCCCGCGTCTGATAATCCGCAGTTCACCTGCTGTGAACCTTGCGACACTGTCATCTATCCGCGTCTTAATATCTCTATTGTGGTGCAAAAAATGCGGGGTGAAGTGTGCTAGTCGCCTTTCGGCATCGTTTGGCTCATAACATATAGGCTCATCGTGCCTGTTGCCACTGGTTGCCACTATACATTTATGGGTCGTATATTTTAATATTAGCTTATGTATGGGGCTATATGCGCCCATCACGCCTACCTGTGAGCTAGTAGGGTTAATATGTTGGCTTATCGGGGCATTTTGCCAGTCAAAGATAACTATCGGTGCTTGCGGGGACGATACTGCCGCTAACACCTCGCTAGATGCATTTAACATTGACAAGTCATCACACATCACAGCAAAAGGTTTTGTAGGGCGCAGTTTCAGTTGGCGTAGTTTTAACACTGCGCTGTCGTTATAGGCATCGCATATCAGGTGATAGCCACCTACTCCGCGCACGGCTACAATTTCTCCGCTATCTATCAACCCTGCTATATATTTCACCGCTTCAATATCTTGTAATCTACCATTAGTTGTATTTATATAAAGGTGCGCTCCGCAATCTGCACAGGCGTTTGGTTGGGCGTGGAAGCGACTAGTGGCAGGGTTTTTGTATTCCTCCGCACATTCTGGGCACATCTCAAAGACTTTCATAGTGGTGCTTGCTCTGTCGTAGGGCAGATTTTCTATTATGGTATATCGTGGTCCGCAGTTAGTGCAGTTGATAAACGGGTATTCATGCCGCCTGTTCTTGGGGTCTGCTAGCTCCGCAGAGCAATCTTTGCAGATTGCAAGGTCAGTTGGCACAAAGACCGCCCCCGTGTATTTATAGCGAGTTTTATCGTCTGCAACGCTAGCTAGTATCTCAAATGCTTTATATGTAGTGCTCTCTGTGTTTGCCATAACAGATATTTCAGCTATATGAGCATTCGCAGGGGCATCTTTCACTAACCTACGCGTAAAGTCGTCTGTGGTAGCGGGTTCTCCCTGTGCCACTATCTCCACCCCTGCTGGCGTGTTGCGAACGTAGCCTAGTATGTGTAGCTCAGCTGCCAGCCTAGATACAAACGGGCGGAATCCCACCCCCTGCACGATACCAGATAGATGTATGAAGCGACTATTCATAAGCTAGTATAGCATTTATTCGTTCAAGGTAATAACTACATTATTGCTAAATCTTACCTGCTTGCATCCCTGTCAGATGAATGATACAATAAAAATTTATGGCATCTAATATACGCAATTTTAGCATAATAGCGCACATTGACCACGGCAAATCAACCCTTGCCGATAGGCTCATTGAATATACAGGCGGACTGGATAAACGCCATATGAAGGCACAGGTGCTTGACAATATGGATATTGAGCGAGAACGCGGTATTACTATCAAGGCGCAGACTGCCCGATTATCATATAAAGCGGAAGACGGACTTACCTACCAGCTTAATCTTATAGATACGCCTGGGCACGTTGATTTTACTTATGAGGTATCGCGTAGCCTTGCCGCTTGCGATGGTGCGCTGGTTGTGGTGGATGCCTCGCAAGGGGTTGAGGCGCAGACCATTGCTAATGCGTATATGGCGGTTGACCAAGGGCTAGAACTCATAACTGTTATAAATAAGATAGACCTGCCCAGTGCCGACCCTGAACGGGTAAAGCACGAGGTTGAGGATGTAATAGGTATAGATGCCAGCGGTGCTATCCTTGCCAGTGCAAAGGAAAAGATAGGCACAAAAGAGATACTAGAGGCAATAGTTAAGCAGATACCGCCGCCTAGCGGAGATGCAAATGCCCCTCTAAAGGCGATGATATTTGACTCGTGGTTTGACAGCTATCGCGGCGTTGTGGTGCTGGTGCGTTTGATAGACGGCGTTATGCGACTTGGCGATAAGGTGAACCTAATGTCGCTCAATAGTGAATATGAGATTACCGAAATGGGGGTTTTCACCCCTGAATCGCTACCCGTGTCAGAGCTGAAAGCGGGCGAAGTGGGTTTTTTCACTGCGGCTATTAAAGATGTCCATGAGGTAAAGATAGGCGATACAGTGACTCATCCGAATAGAAAGACGCTTGAGCCATTTCCCGGTTTTAAGGTTGTAAAACCTGTTGTTTTCTGCGGATTATACCCCATAGACCCTCAAGACTATCAGGAACTGCGGGATGCATTAGAAAAATTGATACTAAATGATAGTTCCGTCACCTTTGAGCCAGAAAGCTCTCAGGCATTGGGTTTTGGATTTAGATGCGGTTTCTTAGGGTTGCTGCATATGGAGATAGCGCAGGAACGGCTGGAGCGTGAGTTTAACTTAAACCTTATCTCCACTGCGCCGACTGTTATATTTAAGATAGAAAAGGTTGACGGCGAGAAAATATCTGTTGATAATCCAGCGATGTTGCCTGTCAGTGGCGAAATAGCGTTGATAGAGGAGCCATATATATCAGCAACTGTGATTTTGCCGTCAGATTACGTGGGCGGTGTCATACAGCTACTGCAGGCTAGGCGCGGGGTGCAGACGAATATGCGCTATATGAGTGCACAGAGGATTATACTTGAATATGAAATACCTATGATGGAGGTTGTGACAGACTTTTACGATAAATTAAAATCTATTTCACGTGGTTATGCGTCATTTGACTACGAGCTGTCAAACTATAGGGCAGCTAACCTTGTAAAACTTGATATATTGATAAATAAAGAACCTGTTGATGCGCTGAGTATAATTATACATAAAGACCAAGCGGAGTATAAAGGGCGTGAATTAGTAGAAAAGATGCAGGAGGTTATTCCGCGTCAGATGTTTGAGGTAGCTATACAGGCGGCGATAGGTAATAAAATTATAGCTCGTAGCACGGTAAAGGCGTATCGTAAGGACGTCATCGCTAAGTGCTATGGCGGTGATATTACGCGTAAACGTAAACTACTGGAAAAACAGAAAGAGGGCAAGAAACGTATGAAGCAGATAGGTCGCATTGACCTGCCGCAAGAGGCATTTTTAGCTGTCTTAAAGATATAGGGGGTGGGCGTGATAGATTTTGCTGTCAAGTTTTATATTATCGTATTGCTTTTGCGCTGGGCACTCACTCAGCAGGAGCTTAACTTTAATGCTATAGGTAAGACCATTGGCGTTATGACTGATTTTATATTCAAGCGAATAAAGGGCACGAAGTCTGACAGCGATAAATATATCCCTGTGTTTATACTGGTGTTAGGCTTTCTTGACGGGCTATTTTCAGCATTTTTTTCTCGAATGAATGCTGGTATCACTATAATGCAGACGTATAGGGACTTAATTGCGTTTTTGGGGTGTTTTTTCATATTGGCTATACTGCTTGGTGCGACTGCGTCCTCTATTGCCAGCAGTGCGTTCACGTTATTTTATAGGCTTGGTGCTATTTGGATAAAGGCTGTTCGTGTTATCCTGCCCATCCGTAGCAATTTTGTAGCGGTGCCAGCTATATTATCAGTAGCGTTGATATCTATAGCGTTAATGACGGGACTTAACTTCATAATGGCAGCATTATTGCATTTGGGCGTGCTAGTGCCGCTAATTTTGGTGTCTGATGCCGCCTCACATTTCGTCTTATCAATAGTCACTATGTTGGATATATACATGTGGGTGTTTGTGCTCAGGGCACTCTTATCGTGGCTGTCCCCTGCTATGCAAAGCACCCATGCACAAATCATATATTATCTAACTGAACCACTCTTGGAACGTGTTCGCAGGATAGTTCCGCAACTAGGGGTGTTTGATGTGTCAGTTATAGTTGCTTTGGCGATTTTGGCGGTGTTGAAGCGCATAATTATTCAGTTGGTGATACATGCAAGCTTGTAGCGTATCGGCTATTATCCCCGCAGCGGGGGTGGGCAAGCGGTTTTCTGGTGGTGTAGTGGGTGCGCCTAAAAAACAATTTTTTTTAATAGATGGGCGACCTATCTTGTATCACACCCTTAAAGCATTGAAAAATACTTATAACTATAAAGAATATATAGTTGGCGCACTGGATTCTGATAGTGATTTTGTAATGAGTGCGGCGCAGCTTGCGGGTGTTAGTGTAAAGTTATCTGTCGGCGGTGCTGACAGAGCTGAAACGGTGCTAAATGCTTTAGAGCTAGCCTCTGGGAAGTATGCATTAGTTCACGATGCTGTGCGCCCCTTTATAACAAAGAGTATTGTTGAGCGTGTTATATCGGCTGCACTGCAATGTGGTGGCGCGATATGCGGCATGTTCGCTAGGGATACCATAAAGCGCGTTAAAGATGATAGGGTGCTAGAAACGCTCGCTAGGGATAGTATTTTTCAGGCGCATACTCCGCAGGTCTTTGAGAGGTTACGTTTAATAGAGGCTATCAAGTCTGCCAAACAGAATGGTATTGCACTTACTGATGAGGCTAGTGCATTTGAATACATAGGCTACGATGTAGCTGTGGTTGCCTCATCTGCTGATAATATTAAAATAACCCTACGTGAAGATTTAGCGTTGGCTGAATATTTGGTTAAAAGATAACAGCATTCATAATAACACCTCATTTCTAATACGGCTTTTTATATCAAAATGAGCAAGGGTGGCGATTATGGAGACTGCTTTTTACGCTTGACGAAAGCACGTTAAATATGCTCCAGTAATAGCTCATAAGCCAATAAAAAACTTTGTAAATTTAATCAAGGTTATTTTGACACGTTATTTTCCCCTTTATATCACAAATATTTTTGCAAGTCAAAGAAAAGCTTTAGGCAATAAAGACGGGCTTTTCCTCCCCCGTCTAGGGGGAGGGAGTTTTCACTCGTCAACTTTGTAAAAATAACCTTGATTAGTTTGACAAAATAAAAAAGTTGCCAATAGGCAAAGGAGATTGTGTTGTATGTTAAAGGACAAAGGTTTAGACGATTTATTAAAACAGTGCAGTAACGATGATTTGGAACCGCTTGTTGGGTATATCCTGAAAAAATCTACAGAAGGGCTTTCAGCTAAACCTGAATACAAGATGCACCATCCCAATCACAAGAAGTATGTGAAGGAAATTGTTGACGAAATTCAGCTATTCGGTGGCAATACCATAGCCAACTTATACAGAGGACATGGCGTTCCTTATGCTGAGATAGTTAGCGATGTGGCTAGTAAGTTAGGGGTGAAAACTAATTCAGATATGTATGTTGAAGACCTTGAACGTGAAATACAGGTGAAAATGCTTGAGAATATGTATAAGGAGATGAACGATGAGCAAAAAGAAGCACTTCTAAAAGAAGCTAATTACTCATACTTTGGCAGTATTCCAAAGGCTTTACCGATAGTTGCTATTCAGGCGGCAATGCGTGGGGTAATGCTTGTGAAAGGAGGGTTCTTTCCCTATAAAACCGCAGTAACCGTAGCAAATGTAATGTCAAGGGCTGTATCGGGGCATGGTTTGGCGTTTGCGACTAATCCTGCCCTTACTAGGGGAATATCCTTCTTTTTGGGACGAATAGGTTGGGCTATCACGGGGGCATTGACCGTATGGCAAATAGCTAGTTCTGCATATAGTGTAACTATCCCATGTGTGGCACATATTGCTTACCTAAGGCAGAAACAAAAAACAGAAATAAAATAACAACTTTGCAAAGTTTGTAGCAGGTTTTGACACAAATGTGTGAAAAACTGACGTGGCGTGATTAAAATATGGAGGTTTCCAATGGAAACGAAGTTAGTTAATTTAGACATGAGCAAGTTTTCCCCTGAAGCGGTGCAGTTGGCAATCAAGAAAATGTTAGGTGAGCAAAAGATACCTAACGTGCTGATTTGCGGACAGACAGGCGTGGGCAAGTCGTCAGTGGTCAACTATATCTTTAATGAGACGGTGGCTGAGGCTGGCACTGGCAAGCCTTGCACAAAAGATATTACACTATATCCTAGCGATACTGTGAATATCTACGACAGCGAGGGCTATGAGCTTGGTAGCGACAAGCAAACGCACTATGAACAGCTAATCTTTGACGATTTCCTGCTGAAACATAAAGACGTGCGGGCAGAAGATGCAGTGCATCTGGTGTGGTATGCTATCTCTGCCGCTGGCAAGCGCATTACCCCCCTTGACATAGAGCTAATCAATCGGATTAAGGGTGAGGGTTTCCACGTATGCGTGCTACTCACTAAGGTTGATGAACTGGATGAAAGCCAGCTAAACGATATGCTGGCAACTGCTAATAAAGAGCTTGCGGGGGTAAAGGTGTTTAGACTAAGCATACACGTTAAGGATACGCCTGCACTTGCTCCATTTTGCGACTGGGCTCAGCTGGTTGAGTGGTCTTATGAGCAACTGCCTAACGTATTTAGAACCCGCTATGTGGTAGCACTAAATGGTGAGTGGCTGGAGCAAAAGCACTCCCATGCCAATTCTGCAATCAATAACTATGTCATTGCATCTGGAGCAACAGCTTCAATACCAATTCCGTTTGCTGATGCACCAGTGTTAGTAGGTATCCAGACAGCAATGCTGATTAAGCTCGCAGGAATTTATGGCATTGAAATCAGCGGAGCTAAACGTGTTATGCCCTTTTTGCTTAATAGTGTTGTTGCAAAGCTAGGAAAAACGCTTGCAGGTTACCTGCTCAAGCTTATCCCTGGTTTAGGAAATCTTCTTGGTGGACTTCTCAACGCAAGTGTAGCTGCTGCTATTACTTATGGACTTGGCAAGGCGTTCTCTGAAGTATGCTACAGGCAGCGCAAAGGTGCGTTTAACGGCGAAACGGTGACCTTTGATGTTGAAAAGATGTTGGAGAGCAAGTCATTCCTTGACGATGTCACGAGATACTTTAAGGAAAAGAACGGTAAGCAGTAGCCTTGGTAAGGTAAAGGGATTTTTCACAAAAGGGGAGACGATATAATGAATAATCAAGTAAATGTAATGGTCTTAGGGCAATCTGGCGTGGGCAAAAGCTCGCTAATCAACTACCTTGCAGATAAAGAGGTGTGTGAGGTTGGCACAGGCTCACCCGTAACGCAACGTGGTAAATTTCAGAAAGTCACATTCCCGTCCCCCAATAACTCTGACGTTTCAATAAACGTCTATGACAGCTGGGGGCTAGAGTCAAACAAAACTGACGACTGGAAAAAAGTTATAGACGAGAAACTTCTCTCTACGTTGTCGTTTGACAAGATGATTTCTGGCATAGTGTATTGTATGTCATATCAGAGCGATAGGATACAAGACTTTGAGCTTGATTACCTTAAAGACCTGTTAAGTTATGGCTATGAGGTAATTGTTGTCTTAACCCAAGCGGACAATAGCGGTTATGAGACCAAAAAGACTGTTTATAGGGAGCGACTAGAAAAGGGGTTGCCTGAGGAGCAGAGAAAATATGTCGTGGTTGATGTATGCGCAGAGGCGCATGCTAAACCATGGCAAGCCCCTATAGAACCTTTTGGCAGAGATAAGCTACTGGATGAACTCCAAAACAGCACGTTCTATAACTTCAATAAAGTGTTCCACTCACAACTAAAGAAGTGGAGGAGTAGTGCGCAAGAAAAAATTCAAAAGTTTGAGACTGAATGCATTGAAAGTGCCAAACGGACAAACTTTGAGGATAAAATGGAGATAAGCGGACTAAAGGACTTGGTTTCTAATAGAGCAAAGGCTTTAGCAAAAAGCTTTACCGATGAGGTAAAAGCTGTGGTAACTGATGCATCGGAATACTACGAGCTGATAGAAGATGCGTTTGCTAAGCCTAAAAACAATGCACCCGCACCTGATACTATTCTTTCTAAGATAGGACAAATCTTTGATAAGATTGCGAATTTGTTTGGGGGGGGTGTTACTCTGAAAAATATAGAAGAGTTTAATCGCCACCTAGAAGAAACATCTAATAGATTAGACGATTTGATTTCCACAATGTTTGAGGAAATTGATGATAACCTACACGAAAGGTTGGGTTGATATAAATAAACCCAACATCTTAATTATCGGGAAGACAGGGGCAGGCAAGTCGTCTGTTATCAACTACGTATTCGGACGGGAGGTTGCCCCTGTCGGCAATGTAGCAGAGCCAATGACTAGGGGTATTATACCTTATGACCATGAAAGTTTCACTATCTATGACAGTGAGGGCTATGAGCTTGGTGACGACAAACAAAGGCATTATGAAAGGCTTATATTAGATTCTCTTGCTGAGTCTGAATATCATATAGTCTGGTATGCTATTCCTGCCGCTGACAAGCGCATTACCGAGCTTGATATAAAGCTAATAAAGCGGATTAAACGCGAGGGTTTCCCTGTATGTCTATTGCTTACTAAGGTTGATGAACCGGATGAAAAGCAGCTAAACGATATGTTGGCAACTGCTAATGAAAAGCTTGCGGGGGTAAATGTTTTTAGGTTGAGCGTGAACGCTAATAATAACCCTGCACTTGCCGCATCTTGCAACTGGAAAAAGCTGGTTGACTATTCAATTGAGAAAGCAGAGCAATATCTGCTAAAACTTAAGCGTGAGGAAGCAAATACGATTATCACAAAGGCTACTGTTGCAGCAGGTGCAGTTGCGCTTTCACCGATACCATTTAGCGATGCCGCCTTGTTGGTGCCTATCCAAACGGCTATGATTTTTAAGATATTTTCAATTTACGGGGTTAGCTTAGGAAAGGCGGTCGTGACGAACGTGGCATCCGCTGTGCTCACAACAGCAATAGGACAGTCGTTTGCTGGGAATTTGCTCAAGTTTATTCCTTTCGTTGGAAGTATTGGTGGCGCAATTATCAACACTGGCGTTGCTACTGCTATTACAGGCATACTCGGTAATATGGTCGCTGATTTGTGTGAATCGGGTGGTGACATAGAACGGAAGTTCTCCTCTAGTTCATTCATTGTTGGAGCGGTGCAAAAGTTCAAGGAGAGGTAAGTTGTGGCTATTCGTGACACGATTGACAGGTTTATTTACGAACAACTTGCCCCTGAAGTAGAAAAGGTTCAGAGGCGAGTTCAAGACAAGCTGAATATGCTGGACAATGGTTGGTGGCGAACGTTCAAACAGACGGTCGCCATTGACCTGTTCTTTATCGTTGTTGCCGTTGTGTGTATTGTGGCTAAGTTCTCGCATACTGCACCAGTGCTATATTGTATCGGTGTGGCAAGGTTTGCGTGGATGCTCAAGTGGCTTATCATTGGCATTCGTAGCATAAAGCCATATTGGTCGCATATCAAGCGTTATGCCCCTGTTCTGTGGAGCGGGATTTGGCAGGTGCGTTCATTTGAGCGTGTGACAAAGGCGGTAATTAGTGCAGTAATCCTGCACTATTATAAGCAAAGAGTTCCGAATATCATGCAAATGGCGCATAAACTTGGTTCTGCTTTTGATGTGGTATCGTCAGCAGACGAGATTGTGCATAAGGCAGCAGACGACTGCTATCCATTGGCGAAAAAATGTTTTCGGCGAATAGTAGTGGTTGATTTG
>BNUJ01000042.1 GCA_025997275.1 Deferribacterales bacterium | reverse complement strand
AGGGATACGATGAAGGTTATCAGGCAGGACGGACAGACCAGAAGGTAGAGAGCGACCGCAACTATGAGGCGCAGAAGAGCGACTATATTGACCGTGTTGAAAAGCAATGGATAGAGGCAGTAAAGGAAATACATAAGTTGAGCGTTGCTATGGACGAGCTGGACACGCAATTTCCAGAGATTATTATAGCTTACTTGCGTGAGCTTATCGGTGCAGAGCGCAAGGTGAATGATATGTTTGTTATAGGATTGATAAAGTCGTCATTGAAACGGCTTGCTGACGTGCAACATTTAGTGTTCACGGTAAATCCGACTGATGCGGAGAATGTATCGTCGGTGTTCCCGCAATATGGCGTGACTATAGACCAGAGTATTGATAAAGGTGGAGTTATCATTAAAACAAAGCTAGGCGACGTTGATTTAAGCGTTGATACATGGGTTAGTGGGTTAGCAGATAAGATATATGAACAGTTTGCAAATACTAAAGCAGATAAAGCCAACTAAAGATATATCGTATCGCGGTGCGGTTACGAAGATAGTTGGACTTATCATAGAATCCGATGGTCCAATGCTTGCTATAGGCACTACATGTAATATAGCCACAAAGAGTGGCGTAGGCGTTCCAGCTGAAATAATAGGGTTTAGAGATAACAGGGTGTTGCTTATGCCTTATGGGGAGAGCGACGGTATATATCCCGGTAGCGAAGTTTGCAGCGTGGATGAGCTTTCAGGTGCGGTGAGCGGGTCAACGTTTTTAGTATCAGAAGATATGGTTGGGCGTATATTTGACGGACTTGGCAGACCTATGGACGACAAACCTCCGATTATTGGGGGCGTAAGCATGCCTTTATTTGCTAAATCTCCGAACCCGATAAAGCGCAAATTGATAGGCAGGGGAGATGTTGTAGAGACTGGAATACGAGCTATTGACGGATTATTAACGGTTGGTTTCGGGCAACGTATGGGATTATTTGCGGGTAGTGGTGTGGGTAAGAGTGTCTTATTGGGCATGATAGCTCGTAATACTAATGCTGATGTGAATGTGATAGGGCTGATAGGCGAGCGCGGCAGAGAGGTTAATGAGTTTATAACGCGTGATTTAGGGGCGGAGGGTTTTAAGAAAAGTATTGTTATAGTGGCAACGGGTGACCAGCCACCACTAGTCCGCCGTATGGCTGCACATGTTACAACTGCTGTGGCGGAATATTTTAGAGATAAAGGGAAAAGGGTTATGTTGATGATGGATAGCCTTACCCGTGTGGCATATTCGCAACGTGAGATAGGGCTTGCCGCTGGTGAGCCACCTGCAAGTAAGGGATTTACTCCATCTTTCATACCGCTGTTGCAAAAACTATTGGAACGTGCAGGCACGGATTCGGGCAAGGGAAGCATCACGGGCATTTATACCGTGCTAGTGGAAGCTGATGATACTAATGACCTTGTGGGCGATACGGTGCGCTCAATCATAGATGGACACATAATTTTGAGTCGCCAGTTGTCTGCCAAAAACCACTTCCCTGCAATAGATGTGTTGAATAGTGCGTCAAGGCTTATGAAAGAATTAGTAGATGACGATACATTTGATAGTGCAGGACGTTTTCGTGACCTGCTAGCCACATATAACGATGCAGAGGCTCTAGTAAATATAAATGCGTATGTGCATGGCTCAAATAAGAAAATAGACGAGGCATTGCAAAAGATAGACGACATAAATGGTTTCTTGCGACAAAGAATGGGTGAAAATATCCCATATAAAACTACGCTGGAAACTATTAGAAATATTATAGAAAGTCCGCTAGTTCAAGCTACGGCAAATATGGCTCAGGCAAGACAACCAGCACAGCCTCAAGCTCAACCTGCTAATCCAGTCCCGTCACCAGCGGGGCAACCTCAACCAACTCAACCAATGGCACAGCAACCACAACAACCACAGCAACCACTGCTATTACAGCGAGGCTGATTATTCAGACTCTAATTTCGCCGTAATACGTTTTGCAAAAGGCAACATTATGAAACCTGATACTATGTATGCTGACATCAGCACAAAGAGTGTAATGTATGGTTCTAGTCCCACAGCAAATATAAGGACTGCGAGTATTACAGCCATACCAAACGGGTGTTTCTTTAATTCGCCGAGCCGCTTAAAGCTGTAGTAGGGGACTATGCTAACCATTAGAAGGGCTAGCATTAGCGTTATGGCTAGGTATATAGGGGGCAATATATCTCTTTCCAACATATTTGTGCGTTTTAAGAACAGTATGCTTGATACAAGTGCCGTTGCTGCTGCTGGTATAGGCAAGCCCACAAAGAAAACGTTGCTTATGACTTTTGTTTGAACGTTAAACCGTGCCAACCTAAGTGCACCGCAGGCGATATATAAGAACATCACCATAGTGCCTAATCTGCCAAGCTCATTTATCTTCCACACGTACACTAGAAATGCTGGAGCTACGCCGAATGAGATAACGTCAGCCAAAGAATCCATTTGTATGCCGAACTCGCTGGCACCGTTCATTAGTCGTGCCACTTTACCGTCCATCCCGTCAAATATAGCTGCTACGATTATTGCTATTGCAGCCAAGACGTATGAACCCCTGAGCGTCAGCACCATAGAATAAACGCTGGCTAGGATGCTCATCATAGTAATCATATTTGGTATGACAAGATTAGGACGCATAAAACCTCTTATTTACCAGTCGCTTTACTGGTTATAGTCTGAAATATATCAAGCGGTATAGGGATAATGGTTGTAGAACCCTCTTTGCTAGATATGTCAGACAGCGTTTGCAGGTATCGTAGCTGCAATGTGATAGGGTTGTTCTCCATAATATTGCTTGCTTCTGCAAGTTTCGTAGCAGCTTGATATTCGCCGTCTGCGTTGATAACTTTAGCTCTGCGGTCGCGTTCAGCTTCAGCCTGCTTTGCCATAGCTCTTTGCATCTCTTGCGGTAGGTCTATATGTTTCATCTCCACCGAGCCTATCTTAACGCCCCACGGGTCGGTTTGTTTATCTATAACTGTTTGCAACTCCATATTTATTTTGTCGCGATGGGATAATAGGTCATCTAGGTCAAACTGTCCGATAATGCTACGGAGTGTAGTCTGAGCTATCTGACTGGTAGCATAGTATGCGTCATCTACTTCTAACACTGACTTTTCAGGCACTACAACACGGAAGTATATAACAGCATTCACTTTTATGGATATATTATCTTTTGTGATAGTGTCCTGCGAGGGTACGTCCATAACAAGCGTTCTGAGATTTACACGCACCATGCGTTCTAACGCAGGCACCAATATAATCAGCCCAGGTCCGCGCACTCCTACGAAACGTCCTAGTCTGAATATGACAGCACGTTCATACTCCTGCAATACCTTTATGCAGGGGACTACCACGCTGGCAAATATCACTAGCAAGACAAACAATGGTATCAGTGAAAGCATATATTAGCACTCCTTAATAAACATTCTAATACTATTCTATAAATATACATTAGACAATACAATAAATCAAGCAGAAATAGCTAGGTCATTTTCTTGACAGGCAGTAGTTTTTAAGCTATCATTCCGCTATATTAGGAGTTGTTAAGTGAGCGTATTTAACGAGGAAGAGTTAGCGCGCTATTCGCGTCATATTGTGTTGCAAGATTTTGGCGTAGAGGGGCAACGTAGGCTAGCTGACAGCAGGGTGCTTATAATAGGGGTTGGCGGGCTTGGCTCGCCTGCAGCACTGTATTTAGCGGCAGTTGGCGTGAAGGAAATAGGGATAGTAGATGGTGATGTTGTGGAGACGAGCAACTTGCATCGGCAGATAATACACACCACACCAGAGATTGGCAAAGAAAAGGTGCAGTCTGCCTTATGGAAGATGAGTGCCTTGAATCCGAATGTTAATGTTAGCACCTATCATACAAGGGTTGATAAAAGCAATATTTCAGAGCTTATAGAACCTTATGATTTTGTTATGGACTGTACCGATAACTTTACCATAAAATTTCTTATAAACGAGGCTTGTGTTTTAGCCAATAAGCCATTTTCGCACGGCGGAGTTTCGCAGTGGAGCGGGCAGACGATGACGATTAAACCACGTAAGACAGCTTGCTATGCGTGCGTCTTTAATGCTCCGCCACCAGTTGAGGCAGTGCCTACTACTGCAGTTGTAGGTTTAGTTGGTGTCATACCGGGCATTTTGGGAACTATACAAGTAGCGGAAGCTATTAAGGTGCTTACGGGGGTAGGGGAGCCGTTATATAACAGCCTGTTGACGTTTAACGCCAAGGATATGAGTTTTAGAAAGGTTGCTGTCAATAAAAATAGTCAATGCCCTGTTTGTGGTGCCACTTGACAAAAGTATTATTTTGCGCTATAAGTATAGTTTATGAAATATGCATTGAATACATTAAAGAATATGTCTCTGACGGCTATTTTTGTGTTGTCCGCATGCTCGCAAATCACTGATATAAGCGAGCGAACGGATGCACAGGTGGTGTATAGGGCAAATGGCAATAAGCCCGTGCAGGAGCGTAGCTTTGCTAGTTCTGCGGGTGAAGGTGGCACTATAAACGATGACGTGGAAGAGCCACAGTCAGCCCCTTACAACAGGTCGCAAGCTACTGGCTCTAGCGATGGAAGCGGGCTTGCAATAACAGACAAAGACGATGAGGGTGCTGAGGATACGAGGGGGAGTGGTAGTGCCTATTTTAATGCCTCTGTAAATAGCGATACTTCTGACGTTAAGTATCCGCGCAAGACGGGTGGACCATATACTATAAAGGGAGTCACCTATTATCCGTTGCAAGATGTAGAACCGGGTTATCAAGAGGTAGGGCTTGCCTCTCACTATGGTAATGGTGATGGGTTCAACAATAAAAGAACTTCAAACGGCGAAGTTTATAATATGTATGCTTATACTGCTGCCCATAAAACTCTACCTATGCCTACGTTTGTAGAGGTAGAAAATCTTGAAAACGGCAAAAAAACTGTTGTCCGTATAAACGACAGAGGACCTTTTTCTAAGGGGCGCATTATAGACCTGTCTCTGTCTGCGGCAAAGGATATTGATATGCTTGACGCTGGCGTTGCTAAGGTGCGTATAACAGTTTTGTCTGAAAACAAGCGCAGTGTCAAGACTGAGGGGGAGAGGGTTGATATACAGCATGGCAACTTTAATGTCCAAATAGCAGCATACAGGACTATATCAGAGGCGAGAAAGATAGCGGGCAGATATTCTAATGCTGTTATTGTTCCTGCGGTGGTTAATGGAAAGCAGTATTACAGGGTCAGAATAGCTGGTTACACCTCAAAGCAGGATGCAACAAGTGCGTTAGCAAGCTTTGAAGGAAATTTTCCAGATGCCTTTGTTGTGGCTGAGTAACTGGCGCGTTATTGATGAATGAACCGTTAGGCTATGGAATAGTCATCCTTACTGACCGCAAGCGCAATCGCCACATGCTTACGCTGAAACCGGGTGGCAGATTTTCTTCACAATATGGCTACATTGAACACGACACTCTTGCGCAGACTCCGTCTGGTGCTATAGTTAAAACTATCGGCAAGGAACAGCCTTACAGGGTATTTGGTGTAACATATCGCGACTATGTTATGCACATTAAGAGACAGGCGCAGATAATATATCCTAAAGATACAGCTGCAATACTTATGTGGGGGGATGTTGCCCCTCATCAGAACATATTGGAATCTGGCGTAGGGCAAGGGGCTTTATCTATTGCTGTCCTGCGTGCGCTTGCTGGGACAGGGAAGCTAACATCTTATGAGATTAGGAAAGACTTTGCTGATATGTCCAAGAAATTTATATATTCATATCTCGGCTATGAGCCGACCAATTATAATATTGAACTGCGTGATATTTATCAGGGAATAGACGGGGTTTTTGATAGAGTCTTGTTAGACTTGCCAGAACCATGGCAGGTTGTGCCACATTTGAAGAACGGGCTAGTTAACGGCGGGCTTATGGTCAGTTATATTCCCACCGTGCTACAGGTAAAGAGTATGGTAGATTGTTTAAGAGAGTGTGGCTATTTTGACGAAATAGAGACCTTTGAACAAATATTGCGTCCATGGAAGGTAGATGGCTTGTCAGTCCGCCCCGATACTTGGATATATAACCACAGTGCGTTTATCGTGACTGCGCGCAAGACTACGATATGTGAGGAAGATTAAGGTTCTTTTTAAGTGCTATCAACCGCACAAGCACAACTATAGCAGCAGTTATAAACGCTCGTGCCTCATAAGGCACGTTATATGCATACATAACGTAAAATAATGCTCCGCCCAGTATGCTCGCTGAGGCGTAAATCTCGCGTTTTAATACAACGGGGATTTCGCCCGCTAATATATCACGGAGCATACCGCCACCTGTAGCGGTGAGGACAGCGCAAAATAAAACGCCTTGCCATTCAAGCCCTGTCATCAGTGCTTTATTTGCGCCTATTACCGTGAATGTGCCTAATCCTATGGCATCTGCCAAGTTTAGATAGCTAATGCTACGCTCAAAGTAGCGCGTAAACAGCGCAACTAGCACTACGGCAAGAGATACTATGTAAAAATAATTTTCATCGCGAAATATGAATGGTGGCAAGCTGCCTAAAAATACGTCTCTGATGGTGCCTCCGCCGACTGCTACAGCAAGAGCCAATATTAGCTGTCCGTAAATATCCATATCTTTCTTGACACCGAGCATAGCTCCGCTGACAGCGAAAGCAAATGTGCCTGCAAGGTCAAAGTGGTAGAGAAATGAAATATCGCCCAAAGATTGCGCCTAGCGTGTTTATCTATACCTTGAACTTGCCGACAATGGCGTTCAAGCACTCAGCCTTATATTGCAGATGACTCACCGTGCTTGTAAGTTCACCCACAGCACGAACGCTCTCCTCAATGCCACTTGCAAGCCCATGTGTATTGTCATTTATACTTTTTATCATATCAAACTGTCTGCCTATATCATCGTTAATGCTACTGATGTTGAGGTTTACGTCCCCAACGGAGTCCACTGTTGAGTTAAATAGGGTGCTAGCGTCATTGATACTGTGCAATCCTTCGTCAACGCTTGCCGACGCCTCGCCCATATCTTTAGATACGGCATAGGAGCCATCTTGCAGGGTAGTAATAATTTCGGCTATCTCATCTGTAGAACGTTGCGTTCTCTCCGCCAATTTACGGACTTCGTCTGCCACTACGGCAAATCCTCGTCCCGCCTCTCCAGCTCTAGCTGCCTCTATAGCGGCATTTAGTGCGAGTAGGTTGGTTTGGTCTGCTATGTCATTTATAACATTTAATATTTCGCCTATCTTAGATGATGATTTTTGCAACTCTGTTACAGTGGCGGCTAATACTGCTGTCTTATCTTTAATAACGTTCATATTGCTTACAGCCGCCATCAGCTGTTCTTCGCCCTTTAAGGTAACGCTGGTTGTTGAGTTTATAATATTTAGGCTGTTAGATAGGTTTTCAACTATTTTTTGCGATAGTGAATACATGCTATCCATGCCGATTGCCACCGTAGAAACCTGCTCCGATTGCCTGCCGAATGTGCTAGAAAGCTCTTCCATAGTGCTAGCTAGTTGTGTATTGCCACCGGCAACAGATTCAGCTGATGATTTTACTTGCATGATTATTTCACGCACGCGTCCAACAAAGCGATTGATGTTATCAGCTAGTGCCCCCATCTCGTCATCACTAGATACGGCAATAGTCTGTGTTAAATCGCCCGACCCTTGCGTGAAATTACCCACCAGCATGACAAAGTTTGCCAGCTTATTAGAAACGTGTGTATGTAGATAGTATAATACGAATGCTCCCACCACTAGGAATAGGAACGTAAACCCATATACAAAGTAAGTTGCTATAGATAGCCTATCATCAATCGTTATTGCATCTGTATGCGTATCTAAAACGGCAATGGCATCAAGAGCTGTGGTATGTTGCGTTATCAAAGTGCCATCTGCATCAAGGTTAGAATGAACGGCATTAATTTTATTTATATTGTCTACCAATATGCGTGTATTCTCATCATATTTGTCAATTGCAGATGACAAATTATTCAATGCGGAATAGCTAATTCCGTCAATCGTTGCCATCAGTTTCCGCAACGATACTAGGTTTTTTCCAATCGTAGCCATACGCTCATCGTAGTCGTTCAAAAACTTCAGGTTTTTAGACGTTTTTGCCGTTACAATGCTTCTCGTAAGTCTTTCGCATTGGAGTAGGATAGCATCTCCCAGTTCAGATATAGATATAAGCAGTCTTCTTCTTTCGGCAGGAACTCCTTGTGCCATCATACCCATAATATTCTTATCTAGCGTAGCCTTGTAGTTAGCGATGTCAATAGAAGCCGCTGTTATAGCGTCCGCATTTTTATTCATCTCTGACATAAGTGAATGAACGTTGTCTAATATGTTGCGATACGATTGGAATGTTATTTTAAGACCAGCAATATGCGGTCTGATATCATCAGATATCCTTCCAGTGTTTGCAGAGAGCATCTGGTCGGTATCTTCTAACACTTTTATGCTCTGTTCATACAGTTCTACTGCCTTATTATATGAGGGTTCCCACTCTAATGCATAAAAGTCTCTAGCTGCAATACGCAAGTTAAACGATAGAGCGGATATTTTTGTAGAATTAGTCGCAAGCGGCATAGATGTTCTTGCCAGTAGCTTGACGTAATTTTTGTTTGATGTGAAAACTAGCACAGAGACTATGGCAGTCGCCAAACCGACTACAAATAGCGATAAAATGCAAGCACTTACCTTAAAGGCGAGTGAGCGATTAGTTATAGCATTAAAAAATTTATTCATGTAGCAAGACTAAATTATTGCGTGAAAAAAATCAACACTTTTTTGAGTGGCTATTATTCAGCGTCCTTTTTCTTTTTAGGAAACATCCAGTCTATGATTCCGCCTATAGTAGAGCCTATGCCTGTTACTACCTCTTTAGGTATCTCTACAGGAGCAATAAACACCCCTGTGCCTGAGTATCTTTTTATCTGTGCCGAGACAGCCTTATCCATAAGTTCTTTATCAATGTCAACTTTAGTCTGGCCGATTCGTCTGATGATAGTCATCGGTACTTTCATCCCCTTGCCGTCATCCCCGACACCGTTCATAATAATAGTTCCGTTAATATCTAAATCTTTATCTGGGGAGTTTATATCAATAAGCCCGTGTAGCTCTCCGTCAATGTATTTTGAGTTAAAGGCTACTTCGGCTAGTTCTAGTAATCCCTGCCTAAATATAAGTTTTCCCTTACTCTTATCTATATTCACCGCTCTGTCCCAATTAGCAGTAGATATTGATTTCAAGGTATCAAGAGTAATAAGGTTGGGGTTATAGCCAATCCCCATAATAACGCCCTTGTCTATCACATAGTCTAGCTCGCCCGTTAGTGACGACATTACTATGGCGGGGGCGATTCCAGATATTCCTAGCTCCCCTGTAGCCGTTATCTTGCCTCGCATTACATCCTCAATTTTAGCAAATGATTCTATCGTATCTGCTACGTCCATCTCTTTCAGCAACACGTTAGCTGTGATTGGCATAGTGCCAGTGGGTGGGGTAGCATACATTGTTGCATCTATCTCTACGCTACCGCCACATAGCGTAGCCGATAGTGGCGATATTTTAGCGGTGCCATCTTTTAGTGAAATGTCCGCCGATATATCTCTAAATATTATGCTGTCTAAACGCACACTCTTTGATGAGATGTATCCGTCAGCATCTAGCAACGTCATAAACTTAGCAAACGGTAATCGTTTATAGTTGGTAGGGGTGAGCCTATCTTTTATCGGACTTGTTGTGTTGTTGCCACTGGCGGGTTGCGTGCGTTGAGTCATATTATCTACCAGCAACTCAGGCGAAATAAAGTGTTTTAAGTTTATACTATTTGTAATCAGGTGGAACGTTAGGTGCGGTTTAGTAGCTTCATCTTGGAACGTTAAGTCAAAACCTGCCGATATGCTGGTATTATCAGTCTTTAAGTTAATGTTTTTTAACGAGATTTCGTCGTCATTGAGAATTGCAGTCAACTGTATATAGCCTATTTGGGGGAGGTGCGACACGGTTGTGTTGTCCCCGTTCAACACTTTAACCAGTCTGTGTATGTCAATACCATTCATTGTTAAGTTAGTTGATAGTGTTGTTGCCTTTTTGGGAGATGGAACAAACGCAACATTGGCTACAAGACTGGCTTTCATTATGTCATCTACGTTGATGCTTAACGAGCCGTTGCCGTTGCTCATCTGCGCTACAGCTGTAAAACCGCGAAAAGTTTCCTTTAAGAGTTTAACTTCATCTATCTGTAGCTCTGCTACCATATCGGGTAACCATTGCAGGTCAAGGTTAGGCTTTTTAAGTAGCAAAGGTGTGTTGTTGTTTGTATATTTCTGACTAGGGATATATTTGTCAAGGTTTAGCTGCTTAAATGTCAGCAGGGTGTTCAACAAGGTTTTTTTGCTGTTAAAATTAGCCGATATATTGAGTGTAGCACTGGTATTATCAATATTTAGGTTGATAGGCGCACGCAGTATTCCGTTGGTTAGTTCAAACGTCCCATCCATAGTTGCGCTGGCAAATGTTTTTGAGTCTGCAGGCAGGTAGTTAATACCTAGTTTGTTGAGCGTGATGAGTGGTGAAAACCGTTCTACGTCAAGTCTACCTTTGATAGAGTGGTTAGTGGTAATGTTGTCCCCTGTAGCACTCATCAACAGGGACACTCCGAAACCATTTAGGGTAAATCTTTCAAGATTGAAACGCTTGTCTGCAAATGTATATGCGGCATCTGCTACTAGTTCAATCCTATTGTCAATACCTACATTTGGCATAAATATATCGCTATCAAATACGTTTATATTTACATGTTCAGCGTTGTCATTTGCTCTGCCGTAGAGGTTTGCTCTTAATATTGCCACGTCTGCACTATTCAACAGGAGAATATCTGCCGTAAAAGTTCTATGGTTAGTGTCGCGGTGGCGAACCTCTATTTTATTGAGTTTTGCCGTGAGTTTGCTACCACTGTTTGCGTTGCTATATGTTAGGCTACTACGGCGAACGCGGACTTTCTCAAGATTTTTTAAGGTTATTTTATAACCACTGTCCACTAGAGTGGCTTGTGCAGTTTGTTGACTGGTGGTTTTGTTTATTATATCGGCTATATTGCTTTTACCTACGGTGTCCACCGAGTAAGTAGCATTGAGAGAATCAATAAATATCTCCACTATCTGACATTCTTTATGGCGCAGAGGGAATAGTTTCACGGCGACAGACAGTCTGCCTGTGCTACCGATGTCTTGTATTGTTATTTTATCTGCCACTAGGCGTATTCTAGGGAATATTCGCAACTGCAAGTCGCCTTCTATACGGACTTCCTTGCCTATAGCTGCTGTAGCCGCCTGTTCTATTTGCGGTTTATAGGAGTTTAGGTGTAATATGTAAGGCAGAATTATTATTGTTAGCAGGGAGAGCACAATAATAATGCTGAGTATGAGACCTATAATCCTTGCCATATTGATGAATCGCCTCCGTGTTATGTTGACATTTTAGCATACTTTCAAATTTTATTCAAATAGATGCATTAAAAAGTATTGACAGATTAACTTTTGTTTGATATAAGTTCAAGTCCAACGTTTGAAAGGCGAGTTTTCAGTCCACTTGCTGATATATGAGCCGTTAGCTCAGCCGGTAGAGCAACTGCCTTTTAAGCCGTAGGTCGTGGGTTCAAGTCCCACACGGCTCACCATGTCCCGTTCGTCTAGTTTGGCCTAGGACATCGGCCCTTCACGCCGACGACAGGAGTTCAAATCTCCTACGGGACGTACGTTTTGAACGTGTGGTTTGGCAGTTGCATAAGTATATCTATTTATGGTATATACTTGGTATTTGAGATTGAGAGAGTTATTTCTTAAGTTTAGGACGCTTAGCTCAGCTGGGAGAGCAACGGCCTTACAAGCCGTGGGTCGCAGGTTCAATCCCTGCAGCGTCCATTTCCTTATTGGGGGCGTAGTTCAGCTGGTTAGAACGCTGGCCTGTCACGTCAGAGGTCGTGGGTTCAAGTCCCATCGTCCCCGTTTGTGGAGTCTAGTCCGAACCTTACTTTCCAATCAGCTGCATTATTGTTTGTGGCAGTGCGTTAGCTTGCGAGAGCAGGTTTATTTGGGTGGTCATTAGTAGTTGTTTTTTTGCTAGGTCAGCGGAAGCCTCTGCAAAGTTTAGGTCTTTTATCCGAGAGTTTGCTGCTACGAGGTTTTGTTTGGTAGTGCTTAGCATATTCATAGTGAAACCAAGTCTATTGATTTGTTCTCCTGTGAGTGTGCGTTTATATAGCACGCTTTCTATTGCCATATCTATCTTGTTTAGTGCCTTAGCTGCACTCTTTGCGTCTAACACATATATATTATCTATGCCGAGAGAAGTGGTGTTGACCTTGCCTACACTTGCGAGTGTCATTGTCTGCCCTGCATTTGCTCCTATAAGCGTTCTATTGTCATAAACAGCTATGCTTAGATGCTCCGTATGAACATCA
>BNUJ01000041.1 GCA_025997275.1 Deferribacterales bacterium | reverse complement strand
AGTCAACCCTGCTACGCCTGCTGTATGCTGATATTATGCCATCAAGCGGAATCGTGAAGATTAACAGCGATGATATAACATTCCTGCCTCAAGATAAAATACCGCATCTGCGCAGACAAGTGGGCGTCATCTTTCAAGATTTCAACCTGATAGACGATATGAGCGTCTTTAACAATGTGCGCCTCGCACTTGATATTTATTTCTTCAAGAAAAGCGGCGCAAGAGAACGAATTTGGCCTATCTTAAAACAGCTTGATATATTTGAACTGCGAGATGCCCTTGCGGGTAGCTTATCAGGCGGAGAGAAACAGCGGGTCGCAATAGCTAGGGCACTTGTCAACGAACCGAAGATTATCGTAGCAGACGAGCCGACTGGCAACCTAGACGCTGAAAATGCCCGTAATATAATGGGTATGCTCTGGCAGGCTAGGGCAAATGGGGCTACCGTCATAATGGCAACCCACGACAAACTAATGGTAGAGGAATACCCCGATAGACAGATTACGTTAGATAGAGGGCGCATAGTGGAGGATAAGCCATAATGGTTACTAAATTTATATTCTCTACGCTACGCGGGTTGCGCCTATTCGTCCACTACGTGAGGACTGATGTTTTAGCTGTATTAGCATTGACAGCTCTATTTGTTGCACTTCATATATTGTTTGCGCTGGGTTTTGGGGTGGCGGCTTTCACAGAGGTGGCGACTAGAAGCGATAATATCCGAGTATATATGGACGGGACGGATAGCTCGCTGATTGATGGCGCAAGAATTATGCTGGAAGAGAAGAAAATTGCTATTGCTATTGACTACTATGACAGCAAAGAGTCTAAGCAGCTTGTTCTAGCGAACGCCGCTGGGGTGAACGGGGCAGACGAGCTACCAGAGGAGATGTTCCCTACTTTCTTTTTGTTGAAACTAAAAGACAGCAAGCTAGATGTAGAGGCATTGGAGAAACTATCAGCTGAACTTGCTAATATTACGGGTGTTGAAAGTGTATCTTATGGCGGGGAGTGGGCACGCAAACTAGAAACCGCTAGGCTCGCCATCAGTGTTCTAATGGTCGTCATTGCGGCTATATTTGCCATATCAGCGACTGTAATAGTTCACCACACTATCAGCGTGGCGTTGTATAGGTATAGGCGGACAATTCGCATTTATAGTATAGTCGGGGGCACGCGGGCGTTCATCGTTTCACCCTTTGTAGTGACTGCAGCAACGTTAGGCACTGTCAGTGCGGCTTTGTCGCTTGTGTGCTATAAGATTGCCAACTGGGTGATACTAAGCAATGTCAGCGATGCACTAGGGCTAAATGTTGCTGTCAATATCCGCTACGTAGAGATATTTATAGCACTAGCATTTGCCATATCAGCAATATCAGGCTTCAGCAGCGCAAGGAAGTTCCATAAAGCAGAGCAAGCAGGGGAGATTTAATCTAATTTTGCTAACTATAGTATGTAGATTTATAATTTTTCATATAGAATAATGAGTTTTATGAAAGGCAAGACTGACATCAATATTACCGTTGGCAACAATATCAAACGTGAAAGGTTATATAAGGGTGTATCTCAAGAAAGGTTATCTGAATTGGCAGGTGTCCATAGGACATATATAGGTATGATTGAGCGAGCAGAGCGAAATATAACTGTGTCTAGCTTGCTAAAAATAGCAAACGCCCTAAATATTGATATTGCAGGGTTGCTCAAATGACTGAAACAACTCAAAACGAAAAGTTTGTATTTGCTAAACGTGATATACAAGCGGATGATGTGATTTTGCCAAAAAATCTTATAGGTATTGTGAAAGAACATAGCAAGGATTATGTGCTAGTGCATTTTATGGCTGTCAACAAACAAGCAAAGGTTTCTAAAAACGATATAGGTTTTTTTAATCCTGTTCAAACTGGCGATTTACACGATAAAAAAGTTTGTAATGTTTGCCACAAGTTGCTTGGTATTGAAAATTTTCAGAAAAATCAAAACCAGAAAGATAATAGAGCCATAATGCGTCCATCGTGTAGGGATTGTCGCAAGGTTATTGATGGTGCGCCGTTAAGAACGGAAGACAAAAAAGTGTGGGGAACTAAAAAACCACACTTGGAAGCTTTTCAATGCCCTATTTGTAAAAAGGTAACCATACCCGGGCTAACCAGCAAGGTAGTTTTAGACCATAATCACGAAACAGGAAAGGCAAGGGCTTGGATATGCGACAGCTGCAACACTGGGTTAGGCAGATTTAAGGACGATATAGCACTGCTTAAAAGTGCTATAGAATACATTAAAAGTAAATAATTTCTTTCTGACACCTGTTCACCCGTGTGTTGGCTATGTTGACGTAGTCCTCCGATATATCACAACCTAGATAAAGCCTTGCATTTTTCTTCGCCATTTTGCAGGTCGTTCCGCTACCGCACATTGGGTCAAAGACTAAATCATTTGGATTAGTCCACGTTAATATATGGTCTTCTGCTAATTTCTCAGGGAATATTGCAGGGTGCTTAAAGGCATCCTTATCGTTAGTAGAGCCATTTAGTCCTACGGCATATTCCCACACGTTGTTCTTTACCTTTTCGGGCTTTAATTCAGCCAACACTTTCTTGTTGATGCCATCAGCCCCTTTGTTATGCACCAGCATTTCAAGCCCGTGCCGAGCTGTCTTTTCCATTATAGGGTTAAAGGTTTTGGGCGTTCCCTTACTGAGAATAAACATAAACTCGTAGCAACTCGTATATGCGTTGGAGCGCATAAACGGGGTATTTTTCTTTTTATATATCATAACATCGTGAACGTTAAATCCCGTCTGCTGGAATAGCAACGCCTGTTTGAAACTGGTCAATGTTCTATTGCCTTTGTTGATTTTATCCCCCACTACCCAGACAACAACACCGCCCTTTTTAGTAATTCTATAAAGCTGGCTGACAATTTCCTCGCAGTTAAAGACGTAGCCGTTATAGTTTCGTAGTTCGTCATACGGGGGCGAGGTCACGGTTAAATCAACGACGCAATCGTCCATTGACTTCATCAATGACACGCAGTTTATATTGTATATTGTGTTAAACTCCATGTTCATACTAGACAATATGCCATATATTCTACCACTTGTTTTTATGCACCATAGTTTCTTTTAAGTTTGCCTCTGATTTTTTCTCTTCGTTTGGGATTCCTAGCGATACAGCAGCATAGACCCGCCCGCCATCTGGAACAGCTAGAAGCTTCTTTACTGCGCTTTCAAACTCTGCCTTGTGGTGCACCCCTAGCCATACGCCACCGTAGCCTAGTGCATGTGCTGCAAGCAATATGTTCTGCGTTGCCGCCGAACAGTCATCTATGGCAAGCTCCTTATAAGTAAGTTCAGCTCCAGATGTGCAGATAACCACAGCACATGCGGCTTGCGGCAACATCTTGCCAAACTTCAATATCTCAGAGAGTTTAACAAGGGTGTCTCTATCAGTTATGACAACAAAGTGCCACGGTTGCTGGTTAGCCGCTGATGGAGCGTTGCCCGCTGCCTGTAATATTTTTTTAATATCCTCGTCTGGGATAGCCCCTGCCTTATACTGTCTAATGCTCCTACGCGTCATAATGCAATCAATAGCATTCATAAAACACCTCACTGTTTATCATAGTATAAAATTGTTTGAGGAATTTCTCAAGTGATAAAAAAATGTTGTCGCATAACGAGGTATTTTCTGCCCTGCGCAAGCGAGTATCAGGCAAATAATCATAGATATGCTCTATGAAATCAAATACCTGCCAGTCGCCCAATTGCTCATCCTATCTACAGAGCACTTGCCCCTATTGAGCTGGAATATAGAGCTTTACCTGTCAATAACTATCTTATATTCTATATCATTCAAAAACGCAACCTATTGGGGCTATTTTCATAGATTTAGCCGTTGCTACTTTATATTCTTTACCAGCTCCACAAACAGCGGGTGTGCGTCAAATGGGTTAGATTTTAGTTCTGGGTGGAACTGAACGCCAACAAAGAACGGATACCCTGCCAGCTCTACCATCTCTGGCAGTTCGCCGTCTGGCGACCTGCCCGATATTATAAGCCCCGCTTTTTCAAACTGTTGCAAATAACCGATATTCATTTCGTAGCGGTGGCGGTGACGTTCCCGTATTTCAGGCTGTCCATAGGCTCTGCGGGCAACCGTTCCCTCTTTTAACACACAGGGATAAGCCCCTAGCCTCAGCGTGCCACCCATATTAGAGTTTTTGCTCCTGACAGCTTTCTCTCCGTCCCTGTTCCACTCTGTCATTAGCGATATTACAGGCGTGCAGGGTCTCTCAAACTCCGTGCTACCCGCATCATCAATATTCATTACGTGCCTAGCAAACTCTATCACAGCAAGCTGCATCCCAAGACAGATACCTAAATACGGCAGTTTATGCTCCCTAGCATAGCGAATGGCATTAATTTTCCCCTCAGTGCCACGCACGCCGAACCCCCCCGGCACTATTAGCCCCTTGATACCCTTAAAATGTGCGGCTATTACGTCATCAGATACATTTTCTAGCATTTCAGCATCTATCCACTTGATTTTTACCTTGACGCCGTTCATCAGCCCCGCATGGTAAATCGCCTCTTTTAGTGATTTGTAAGCATCTGAGTCCATAGCGTATTTCACAACTAACGCTAGCGTAGTCTCGCCTGACACATTGTCTATGCGCTCGGCAAGCCGCTCCCAGTCTGACATATCAGCTGTTTTAGATTCTATACCGAAATATTCCAGCAGGCGTGTGTCAACGCCTTCCTCGCGGTAGATGAGTGGTAACTTATAGACATTATCCACATCTAGTGCGGGGATTATGTTTTCCGCCTCCACGTTGCAGAACAGGGCGATTTTCTTGCGTTCAGACTCTGCAAGTCGCACGGTAGAGCGGCAGATTAGCATATCGGGCTGTATCCCCTTTTCCAGCAGATTACGGACTGAGTGTTGCGTGGGTTTTGTCTTTAATTCCTTTGCAGTTTCTATGTATGGGAGCAATGTCAGGTGTATGAACATTGCATTTTTGCGCTTTATGTCGTTTGAAAACTGGCGGATAGCCTCTAAAAATACTAGACTTTCAATGTCGCCTACCGTGCCACCCACCTCGCAGATGACAAAATCTTCATCGGTTAAGTCTGAGCGTATAAAGTCCTTTATCTCATCTGTCACGTTCGGTATCATCTGGACGGTAGCACCGAGATAGTCGCCCCTGCGCTCTTTCACTAGCACGTTGTTGTATATTTTGCCACCAGATGTGCTGTCGGCACTGCGGGCGAACTGGTGTAAGAATCGTTCATAGTGCCCAAGGTCAAGGTCGGTCTCTGCGCCGTCCTCTGTTACATAGACTTCGCCGTGCTGTAGTGGCGACATAGTGCCAGGGTCAATGTTAAGATATGGGTCTAATTTGCGCATGCGCACCTTGAAGCCGTGCGCTCGCAACAGCGCACCGACAGTAGCCGCACTCATCCCCTTGCCAAGCGATGATACCACCCCACCCGTCACAAAAATAAACCGCGTCATAATAAACCTGCCCTCTTCCTTTAGTGTCTAAAATGCCTTATATCGGTGAATACCATAGCGATATTCGCCTCGTCTGCCGCCTGTATAACTTCACTATCCCGCACACTGCCGCCAGGGGAGACTATTGCTGCTATACCCTGTGCTGCCGCCTCATCTACACTATCTCTAAATGGGAAGAATGCATCGCTCGCCATAACACAACCTTTAAGTGATAGTTTTGCATTAGTAGCCTTAATAGACGCTATCTTTGACGAGTCCACGCGACTCATCTGCCCCGCCCCTATGCCTATTGTGCGCGTTCCGCTCACATATACTATCGCATTTGACTTCACATATTTAGCAACCACCCATGCAAACTCTAAACTTGCCAGCTCGTCCTTGCTAGGCTTGCGCTTTGTAGGCACAACTAGCCCCTCAAATGACGCAAAACTATGGCTGTCAGCATCTTGCAATAGGAAACTGTCCCCCGTCCAAAGTATCGCAGACGCAATATTATTAGGCTTTTTATCAAGTGGCGTCTTCATAAGTCGCACATTTTTCTTCTTTGTTAATAGAGCAAGCGCGCCTTCTGTGAAATCAGGAGCTATTATCACCTCTAAAAATATATCGTTGAGCTTCTGTGCCAGTGCGTCATCCACCGCACCGCTAAAAGCTACAATCCCCCCAAATGCACTCAATGGGTCGCAAGCTAGGGCGTCATCATAAGCCTGTTCCAGAGTAGTTGCCGTAGCAGCCCCGCACGGGTTAGTATGTTTGATAATCACAGCTGCATTACGCTTTCGCCCGTCAAAGTGCGCCAGTTCACGCGTAAGCTCCACAGCTGCAAGTATATCCACCACATTATTATATGATAGTTCTTTGCCATGCAACTGCTCTGCATTAGCAACCCCGAAACTACCCGACAGCGGCACTTGATAGAACGCTGCATCTTGGTGTGGATTCTCCCCATAGCGCATAGCCTGTTTCAGTCGCCCGCCGAATGTGAACTCCTGCGGAAACTTAACGCCCAGCTTTCTATTCAGATACCCCGCTATCATACTATCATACATTGATGTGTGAGAGTATGCTTTTGCTGCAAGCTCTAGCCTAGTCGCCGCCGTAGTCGTCCCGCCCGTGCGAACTTCAGCCAACACCCGTTCGTAGTCGCTAGCATGGACAACAATTGTCACGAACTTGTTGTTTTTAGCGGCACTCCGCACCATAGCAGGACCGCCGATGTCAATGTTTTCTATAATCTCTTCAAAAGACGAATGTGCTTTAGACGCTACCGCCTCAAACGGATACAAGTTCACTGCTACAATGTCAATATCGCCTATTTTGTGTGTTTCTGCTGTCTTGATATGCTCTGGATTATCTCGCAACTTTAAGATTGCCCCATGTACCAGTGGATGTAGCGTTTTTACGCGTCCGTCTAACATCTCTGGAAAGCCTGTAAAATCAGATATTTCTTGCACCTTAATGCCTGCGGCTTTCAATGCTTTAGCGGTGCCGCCTGTAGAGATAATGCTATACCCCGCATCAGCAAGCCCCTGCGCAAAAGTCTCTACCCCAGTCTTATCCGACACGCTAATCAAAGCGTATTTAGACATTCCTGCCCCCTAGAATAATTTAATCAATGTATAGTCTGTCTGCACATTACCGCTACTCGCACCTAGCCTGTCATCAGCAAACCCCTGCGGTTTAACACCTATCCCAGACGGGATACCCGCATTGTCAGCCAGCGTAAAGAAACTTGTAATTTCTATCACGCCATTATTATTAGCGGGCATTTCAATCTCAAAGCGCACAAGTGAACGCATAGGCAGAGCTTTCACGGAACGTGTCAGGGCAAAAAGCTGTTCGCCATTAACATCCACTGGCACTGTTGCCCTTTTAGAAACAGGCGATGACAAAGTATTGTTATCGTTCGCGGTGTTTATAGCCACCTTCACCTGTAGGCTAGCCATAGTTTGCGTGGTGATGTTCTGATAACCTAGATATAGCTTACCGCCCACTACACCATAATGAATGCGCGAATATTTGCCGTCCTGTTTGGCAATATAGTGGTCAATAACAGAGACTTCGGAGTAATTACCATAGCCAGCACAAGAGCACAACCCTGACGATAACACTAGGGTAAAAGCTGTTATTACAATAATCTTTAGTATATGCATAGTTGTTATAAGCTTATAACTTTTGCCTCTATTATACCGGGTAGCTTATAAAGCACGTCCAGCACAGTCTGCGGAATAGGGTCGTCCACCAGCACAAAACTAGCAGCCTCTCCACCCTGACTAATACGCGTCAGTTCAAAGTTAGCAATATTTATCTTATGCTCGCCTAGTATTGTGCCTAGTTTGCCAACTATACCAGGGGTATCGTGGTTTCTGAAATATAGATACGTCCCTCTAGCAATCAAGTCTAGGTTGAACTGCCCGATATTTACAATCCTGCCAAGCCCGTCGGAGAACACCGTGCCTGCGTAACGTATTTCGCCTGCGTCAGTCTTTACCAGCAATATTATATGGTCGCGCTTGCCCTCGTATTCTTCCATTTTAGTCTCTATGACCTCTATTCCACGGTCTTTTGCCACGTAGGGGGCGTTGATGTATGAGATTGGCATATGGGCAAATCGCTCTAAAAAACCCTTTAATAGTGCAACCGTGAACGGCTGATAGCTGAACGGCGTGTCAAATGTGCGCTCGCCTAAATCTTCCTCAAAGCGTTTGCCTGTCATAACTATACGCAGTTCGTGAATCCTGCCACTGGTGAGCTGGGCTGCCATACGCCCAAGCGACTCGCTTACGTCAAAGTATTTCTGCATATCGTCAGTCAACTGCTGTTTAGCAAAAGGTCTATTAACAGCATAGTGGTATGGTCTGTCGTGGAGCGCATTCAACACCTGTTCGCAGATGATAACCGCCACGCCCTTTTGCCCCTCCTCAGTGTTAGCACCTACATGCGGAGTCACAAATATATTATCAGTCTTTAACAATGGTGAATGTTTGGGTGGCTCCTCGTCAAATACGTCCACAGCCGCAGAGAACAACTGCCCGCTAGAAACTGCCTTTGATAATGCCTCATCATCTACAAGCCCGCCACGCGCGCAGTTAATGAGTATTGCTCCTTTTTTCAGTAGTGCTATTTCGCGCGCCCCAATCATCTGTTTAGTTTCAGTAGTCAGTGGCACGTGGAGCGTAATCATATCGCTGGCTTTCAACATATCGTCTAGCGTTTCGCAAATTCCCACACCTAGTGCGTCCGCTCTGGTGCGTTTTATGTATGGGTCAAATGTAACTACTTTCATACCGAACGCTTTCGCCCGCACGGCAACTGTGCCACCGATACGCCCTAGACCTATAATGCCAAGCGTTTTATTATGCAGCTGGATGCCCATAAAGCGTTTTCTGTCCCATTCGCCCGCCTTTACTGATGTATTTGCATCGGGTATCTTGCGCGCAGCGGCTAGTAGCATACCCATAGACAGTTCGGCAGCAGCTAATGTGTTGCCAGTAGGGGCATTCATAACAATCAGTCCTTTTTTGCTGGCACATTCAATATCTACATTGTCTAGTCCAACGCCGGCACGTCCGATTATCTTCAAGTTGCCAGTGTTTTCAAGCAATTCTTCGTTAACGTTAGTGCCAGAACGGGTGATTACAGCGTCATATTCGCCCAATATTCCCTTTAGTTCGGCGTTTTTAATGCCCGCTTTGACATCAAAACTCACGTCTGGGTCGGCGCGGAGTATGTCGTAACCCTCTTCGGCTAGATGGTCGGTAATGATAATCTTATATTTGCCCGTAGTCTGTGCCATAGTTTGAACTCCCTCAGTCTTGTTTCGTAGACAATTTTGCGGTTATTATACCACTTGTTATAAAAAAAGCTAGGGGCAGAATATTTAGTAGTTGTGTCAAGCCATACAGCTCTTTTAGTTTTTCTAGCTTGACGCCACCTTTGCACTAGTGTAAAGTATATTTTAGTTTTAACCATTATTTATGTTTGGGAGGAGGCAGTATGAGAAAGATACGTAAAGCAGTATTCCCAGTCGCAGGCTACGGCACGCGCATGCTACCGGCAACTAAGGCGATACCTAAAGAGATGATAACTTTAGTTGACAAGCCGCTTATTCAGTATGCAGTTGAAGAGGCAGTGAACTCTGGCATTGAGCAGATTATATTCGTGTCAGGTCGCTCTAAAAAACCGCTGGAAGACCATTTTGACTACAATACGGAGCTAAACCAAATCCTAAAAAACAGTGGCAAGGATAAGATTTATGAAGATATGAAACGCATCAGCGAGATGGCAGATGTTGTTTACGTGCGCCAGAAACAGATGTTGGGGCTGGGGCATGCCATTCTGTGTGCTAAAGATATTGTTGGTGATGAGCCGTTTGCGGTATTCCTGCCCGATGATATACTCTTTGCCAAAGAAAAACCTGTTATGGCACAACTTATAGAACAATACGAAAAGGTAGGCTCTAGTGTTGTGTCGCTAATGCGTGTGCCTACGGCTCAGACTAGCAAATATGGGATAGTTGTGGTTGGCTCGTCTGCTGATAGCAGGTTTCATAAACTGGTTGATATGGTTGAAAAACCGAAAGAAAACCCGCCGTCAAACCTTGCCATTGTGGGCAGGTACGTGCTATCGCCTGATGTGATGGAGAACTTAAAGAGCACTAAACCCGATAAAGGTGGCGAGATACAGCTGACCAGTGCATTGCAAAAGGCGGCGCAGAGCAACAGTGTATATGGCTATGAGTTTGAGGGCAGGCGATTTGACTGCGGCGACAAGATAGGGCTGTTAGAGGCTACTATGCATTTTGCGGCAACCAATCCAGAACTAGCGGGCGAATATAAGCGCATAGTCCAAGAAGTTAATAAAGAGTTTGGTGTATAGGGCGGTTATAGATGTTTAGCTGGTCGTTTGATGTGGTTTCTCTTGCGGATGCTAGCAATTCCAGCGAGGAGTTGACTGATGGTATGTTCCCTGCAATGGATATTATTGAGACAGCAACTTATGTGAGTATTAGGCTTGATATGCCCGGTATACATAGGGGGGATGTGTATCTCTCAAACAATGGCAATAAATTGATTATTGAGGGGGTTAAGCGTCCGTATTATCCAGAGTGTGTTGGCGAACGCAGTTTCTTGCTAGCTGAGAGGCAGTATAAGCCATTTAGACGTGTATTTTCGTTTGACGAGCCGATAGATGCCAAGAACGTGAGCACCAGACTAATGGATGGTGTTTTGAATATCAGATGGGAGAAGTAATTTTGCTATGGGAAATGATTTAATTATTCCAGATAGGCTGCCACTCTTGCCAGTTAAAGACATTGTAATATTCCCGTATATGATAGTGCCTATTGTAGTTGGTAGGGATAAGAGCATTATGGCTGTGGATAGAGCACTGTCGGGCAACCGCTTAATAATGTTTGCCACTCAGCGTGTGGTAGCTCAACCTGTTCCAAATGAGCAAGCTGACGAAGATGTCTATAGTGTAGGCACGGTGGGGCAATTACTTAGAATGTTGAAACAGCCAGATGGCAAGGTTAAAATCTTAATACACGGGCTTAAGCGTGCTATTATTAAGAACTTTAACAGTGATGACGGCGCCATAATGGTGGATGTAGAGCCTTTTAATCAGATAGAAATGCCTAATGACTATCAGAGCGAGGCGCAGATGCGCACGGTTAAGGAGCAACTGGCGCAACTTGTGAATATGGGCAAGCCTGCATATCCTGACTTTATGGAGATGCTTGAAACTATTAAAGAGTCTGATAAGCTTGCTGATATTATATCGTCTAATATGGGTGTTCCTATAGCGGAATCGCAGGCTCTACTGGAAACGAACTCTCCTATGGAGCGGCTCAAAAAGATATCGGAACATTTTAAGCGTGAACTAGCAATAATAGAGGTGCAACAGAAGATTGCGACCGAGACGCGCGGAGGCATGGACAAGAACCAGCGCGAATACTACCTGCGTGAACAGCTGAAAGCAATACATAAAGAGCTTGGCGAAGATGAAGATATCGCCGCCGATGTGGATGATTATGGTAAGAAGATTGCTGAAGCTAAGATGCCTGAAAATGTTGAAAAAGAGGCGAGAAAGCAGTTACGGCGACTTACGACTATGCATAACGATAGTTCGGAGAGCAGTGTTGTCAGGACATATTTAGACTGGCTGGTGGAGTTGCCGTGGAGCAAGCATTCGCGTGGTAGGCTGGATATGAAGCGGGCGCAAAGGATACTTGATGAAGACCACTATGGGATGGAGGAGATAAAGGAGCGTATATTAGATTACCTAGTTGTCAGGAAACTGAAGAAGAATATGAAAAGTCCTATTTTGTGTCTTGTGGGTCCCCCCGGTGTGGGCAAAACATCGCTTGGGCGGTCTATTGCACGGGCGATTGGGCGTGAGTTTGTGCGTATTAGCTTAGGCGGTGTGCGTGATGAGGCGGAGGTGCGCGGGCACAGGCGCACATACATTGGTGCACTGCCCGGTAAAATCATACAGGGGCTGAAGACAGCTGGGGCGAGCAATCCAGTATTTATGCTTGACGAGATAGACAAGCTAGGCACTGATGTTCGCGGTGACCCGTCAAGTGCATTGTTGGAAGTGTTAGACCCCGTTCAAAATGCGGCATTTGTTGACCACTATATTAACCTGCCTTTTGATTTGAGCAATGTAATGTTTATCGCTACTGCTAATATTTTAGACCCAATACCTGCGCCGTTGCGCGATAGGATGGAGATTATAAGGTTAGCGGGATATACTGAGGAAGAGAAACTGGCTATTGCTGAAAAATACATAGTTCCAAGGCAACTAGAGGAAACGGGGCTGGATACTTTTAACGTGAGCATTACAAAAAAGGCTCTTATGGAATTGATTTCAGGCTATACGCGCGAGGCTGGTTTGCGCAAACTGGAGCAGATGGTAGGCACAGTTTGTCGCAAGGTAGGCAGGGAGATTGTTGAGAAGAAGCGCGATAGGAAAAAAAATGAGGTTGTGGAGAAAGACCTTTTAAGATATTTAGGTCATAGACAGGTGCAGGACGTATATATATTTCAGAAACCACGATACCCCTGGTATAGTTCGCAAACTAGGCACAATACTAGGCGAGCATCAGAAAAAT